>JAIRJR010000404.1 GCA_031260575.1 Tannerella sp. | reverse complement strand
GCCGGCAAACGGCTCGTCGAGCATAATAAATTTCGGGTCGATTGCCAAGCAACGGGCGATCTCCACCCGCCGCCGCTCGCCGCCGGAGAGGCGGTCGCCCAAGTTTTTCCGAACTTTTTGAAGTCCAAACTCTTCGATGAGACTTTCTATTTTTTCCTGTTGATATGCTTTGGGCTTATCGGTCATTTCAAGCACAGCCCGCAGGTTATCCTCTACCGTCATTTTCCTGAAAACCGAAGCCTCCTGCGCTAAGTAACCGATCCCTTTTCGCGCGCGTTTGTAGACCGGATCACCGGTAATATCCAAATCATCTAAAAAAATCCTTCCGTTCGTAGGCGTAACAAGCCCGACGGTCATGTAAAAAGTCGTCGTCTTACCTGCCCCGTTCGGACCGAGCAACCCTACGATCTCTCCTTGTTTCACATTGACAGACACATGATTAACAACCGTACGGTTGCGGTACTTTTTCACTAAATCTTCGGTACGAAGCACCTTCTTTTTCTCCTCCATTTCTTCCATCGTTTTCCCTAAAATAAGTGCAAAGATAATATTTTATTTTTTTTCTTTTGTACATTAAAAATAATGCAGTACTTTTATGGACTGAAAACTCAATTATTAACAACAAATAAAATTACAACAAGATGAAAAACAGCAAGTTACGCATGGGAATTGTTGGAGGCGGCCTTGATGGATTTATTGGCGCCATCCATATTCGGGCTGCTATGATGGAAGGAAAAATCGATTTAGTTTGCGGATGTTTCAGTATCGACCCTGAAATATCGATCCAATCCGGACGTTTTTATTTAGTGCCTGACAACAGGATTTACAAGACTTATCACGAAATGTTTGAGAAGGAAGCGCTTCTGCCGGAAAACGAACGGATGCAATTTGTAGTCGTCGTAACCCCTAATCATGTTCATTACGAACCCGCTGCAATGGCATTAGACCGTGGTTACGATGTCGTTATTGACAAGCCGATCACCTTTTCATTAGACGAGGCGAAGTCATTGTGCGACAAAGTGGAACAAAGTGGACGAACTTTGGCGCTGACCCATGTCTATTCCGGTTATCCGGCTGTAAAAGAAGCTAAAGTACGCATTGCGCGAGGTGACATCGGAACCGTTCGACGCATTTTTGTGGAGTATCCACAGGGGTGGTTGGCTGAACGGATCGAAGTGCTGGGCGGCAACAACGCCGGATGGCGCACCAACCCCAAGCAATCGGGTAAAGGCGGATGCGTCGGCGATATCGGCACGCATGCCTGGCATCTCGCCGAATACATCACCGGTCTGAAAGTGACGGAACTATGCGCCGAACTAAAATCATTCGTTCCCGGACGCACAATTGACGACGATGCCGCCGCATTGCTGCATTTCGACAGCGGAGCTACCGGTACGCTACAAGCCACACAAATAGCCGTAGGTGAAGAAAACAACCTCAAAATCAGAATATACGGGGAGAAATGCGGACTTGAATGGTCGCAGATCGAACCGAATACGCTCTATGTGAAATGGCCCGATAGACCAATGGAAATCGTACGCATCGGAAAGGGCTATCCTTATCTCAGCGACTTTACGAAATGGAACATTCGCACGCCGGGAGGACATCCCGAAGGCTTTATTGAAGCATTCGCCAATATTTACCGGAATTTCGCATACACGGTCGAAGCGCTTGCAGCAGGCGAAACGCCTCCTGCCGAGTATACCGACTTCCCGACTGTATACGACGGTTTGCGCGGCATGCAATTCATTGAAACAATGGTGGCTTCCGGTTATTGTAACGATAAAAAATGGGTAAAATGGATCGACTAAAAGAAGAAAACAAAAAGAAGAAGATTGGAATAAAAAAATGGATATTCATTATCGGGCTATGCTTGGGTTTCGCCTCGTTTATAGTAGCTTATCAGGTATCCGTTTATTTTTCGAGTAACGAATCATGCTTGATGTGCCATGTGCATCCACATGCCGAGACAAGCTGGAAACAATCGGTACACGTAAACAGCCGTAGCGGCGTCGTCACCAATTGCGTAGATTGTCACCTACCTCCTAAAGACCAAACATGGAGCCAAAATACGGCAAAATTAAAGCTCGGCGTAAAAGACCTGTGGGGATATTTGGTAAAAGACAGCGCCGATTACAATTGGGATATGAAATCAGAATTGGAACATGCCGTAAAGTATATTCCAAACCAATCATGCAAGGCGTGCCATACAAATCTTTTCCCGGCCCGTATTAATGATGACGGCATTATTGCCCACCTTTATTATGAAGAGAATGAGAAAAAACTTAACCTTCAATGTATCAATTGTCATTTGGATGCCGGTCATTATAATCCGAACTATTCGCATGGGAGAATGACGGGAATAAAAGGATTTGACGGCGGCGCATTTACCGGTCCAAAATTTGAAACCGCTACCGAGGTTACGACCTTTGAAAATTTCATTGAACAAATACCCGGTACGGCCGCGACAATCACTATGATTGCTATTAAAGGCGGAACTTTCAAAATGGGAAGTGACAAAAAGGAACCCTTTCACAAGCCGGATGAAGCGCCTGTGCGCAACGTTACCGTTAGTTCGTTTTTCATGTCGGAGCTTCAGATTACCTGGGATCAATACAACACATTTTTTGCGCATACACAGAGCGAAGGACGCACACCACCCGAAACGATTTATGCAAATAACACCCGGCCCGACCTTGATGCAGTATCCGGCCCGACACCCCCTTATGGATCGCCTGATCAAGGTTGGGGCACCGGTATGCTTCCGGCTATCACGATGACGCACTATGCCGCCGAAACCTTCTGTCAATGGCTATCGCTAACGACCGGAAAAAAATACCGTCTGCCAACTGAAGCCGAATGGGAATATGCTGCACGTGCCGGTACGGAAACGCCCTATTTCTTTGCAGGAAACCCGAAAGACTTTTCCGACCAGGGCTTTATGCGAAGGTTTTTTGCTGCTAAAACGGACACTATAAGCGATTATGTGATCTATCGGAAAAACAGCAATAGCCGCACGCAAGATCCGGAAAATGTGAAACCGAACCCATTCGGATTGAAAAACATGTACGGGAATGTGTGGGAGTATTGTGCAGATAAATATTCGGCGGAT
>JAIRJR010000380.1 GCA_031260575.1 Tannerella sp. | reverse complement strand
CCCGGCAATCAATGTCTATCACTCCGTTCAGGATGGTCAAGACGGTCAGCAAATTGCCTATTCGGGAGATTTTATGCGGACTGTTGCGAAGGATAATTATATTATAGCAGAAACAAATGCACAGGCGACCGGTTGGGATTCACGAGGACAATATCCTCCGTACGATGGTCAGTTACGCCAAAATGTTTACAGCCATATCGCTTCCGGTTCCAATATGGTAGAATACTGGCATTGGCATACGCTGCATTACGGACAGGAAACCTATTGGCGCGGCGTTATCGGGCAGGATTTGCAGCCAAACAGAATATACCGTGAATTTGCTTCAACAGCGAAAGAATTGAACGTAATAGGTAAAAATTTAGTAAACCTGAAGAAAGACAACAAAGTAGCCATCCTCTACAGCCACGATTCCTATCATGCGCTCAGTTTTATGCCCTATACACAAAAAGCGCAATACCCCGCCCAGATGGTTCATCAGGCATTGTATTTCCAAAACATCGAAACCGATATTATCCCGTGCGACAAATGGATGGATTTCAGCCAATACAAGATGCTTGTCATTCCGCCGCTCTATGTTGCAACCAATGAGCTACTCGAAAAAATAGATCAATTTGTAAAAGATGGCGGACAAGTAGTCATGTTATATAAAAGCGGCTATTGCAATGAACACTCCGCCGTGCGCGCAACATTGGCTCCGGGGCCCTTGCGCAAGGCTTGCGGGTTTTATTATCAGGAATACTCCACCATACAACCATTAAGACTGAAAGACAATGTATTCGACTTGAAAGGCAACAATCCGATCAGCGACTGGTACGAATTTTTGATTTTGGAAACCGCGAAACCGTTGGCATACGCCGACCACCCATTCTTCGGTCAATGGCCTGTTGTAACGGAAAATGCGTATGGAAAAGGAAACCTCTTTTATATCGGCGCTTATCCTTCGGTTGAATTATTGGAAAAAGTGATTCGCCTTGCTGCCGAAAAATCCGGAATCATCACATCGAAAAATAACGAACGCTTTCCCGTCATATTCCGTTCAGGGAAAAACAGTGCAGGAAAACAGATACATTACGTGTTTAATTACAGCGGACAGGACAAAGAGATACGCTATCCTTTTGCCTCGGGAAAAGAACTTCTTTCGGGTAAAAATATCGGTAACGGTCAGACGCTTACGCTTAAACCTTGGGATGTAGTTATTGTTGAGGAATAATCGTTTAAAATCAAATAGTTATGAGAAAAAGAATTTTTTTATTGTTTGAAATCAATTTTATTAATCATTAAGGAAGGTCTTAACTTTGGCGCCTCCGAACATCTTGGCGCAAGTTATTAACTTTAAATAAATTTACAAATAATGGAATATCGGGAAATAGGAAAAACAGGAATGAATGTGAGCAACATCAGTTTCGGCGCATCGTCGCTGGGTGGTGTTTTTCACTCATTGAAAGAAGTCGATGGAATTGACGCCGTTTATACTGCCGTTGACAACGGCATCAATTTTATTGATGTGTCGCCTTATTACGGGCATTACAAGGCTGAAACCGTGCTTGGAAAAGCCTTAAAGAACATAGATAGAAAAAAATACTATCTCTCAACCAAAGTAGGACGATACGGACAGGATGGCGTTAATATGTGGGACTATACCGCCCGTCGCGCTGCCGAAAGCGTTTATGAAAGCATGGAACGCCTCCATGTGGATTACATTGACTTGATTAATGTTCACGACATCGAATTTGCCGACCTCGAAATGGTGTGCAGGGAAACATTGCCCGCATTGTGCGAACTGCGCGAAAAAGGCATCGTAAAACACGTTGGAATTACCAACCTCAATTTACGCCATTTCAAGTATGTGATTGACCATGTTGCGGCAGGAACGGTTGAAAGCATCCTGTCGTTTTGCCATTACTGTTTGAACGATGACGCTTTGGCTGATTATTTTGATTATTTTGAAACGAACGAAATCGGCGTGATTAATGCTTCGCCGTATTCTATGGGACTTCTCACCGAAAGAGGCGTGCCCCACTGGCATCCGGCGCCGGAAGCCTTGAAACGTCTGTCGAGAAAAGCGGTTGATTACTGCAACTCAAGAGGAATTTACATCGAACAATTAGCAGTTTCATTTTCGGTTCAGAATCCACGAATTGCTACAACATTGTTCAGTACAACCAATCCGGAGAATGTTTTAAAAACCATCCGGTACGCTGATACTCCGGTGGATATGGAACTGTTGAGTGAAGTGCAAAAAATATTTGAACCGGGGTTCAGGGATACGTGGGTAAACAGTTAAAATAATTGAAATTTATAAATGAAAGCAGTACGAATTATTGGGACAGGCAAGACAGAAATTGTCGAGATAGACAAACCGGTATTAAAACCCGGGCATGTGTTGCTAAAAGTGAGATATGTCGGGTTTTGCGGTTCTGACTTGAACACATTCAGAGGGTTAAATCCATTGGTAAAACTTCCCGTCATTCCCGGGCACGAGATAGGCGCGGTTGTTGAAGACGTTGCAGATGATGTTTTTTCAGATTTGAAGCGCGGTATGAATGCGACGGTAAATCCATATACAAGTTGCGGCAACTGCCCTGCATGTTTGAACGGTCGCCCGAACGCTTGCGAATTTAATCAAACGCTTGGCGTGCAGCGCGATGGCGCCATGTCCGAATATTTGTTGGTTCCTTGCGGGAAAGTGATAACCGACGCTTCTATCTCCGTTCGCGATTTCGCCTTGGTCGAACCGTTGAGCGTCGGATTTCATGCGGTGGAGCGTGCCAAAGTAACCGATATGGATACGGTGATGGTTTTTGGATGCGGAATGATTGGCTTGGGCGCCATTGTTCGCGCTGCCATCAGAGGCGCAAAGGTGATAGCGGTGGATGTGGACGACAAAAAATTGGATTTGGCAAAACAGTTGGGCGCTTGCTATGCAATCAATTCTCAAAAAGAAAATCTTCACGAGCGGGTATGGGAAATAACCGGCAAACGCGGCGCCGACGTCATTATTGAAGCGGCCGGACGACCGGAAACTTTTCTCGCATCAGTTTCGGAAGTTGCATTCACCGGACGTATTGTTTATATCGGGTATGTCAAAGAAAAAGTTCCTTTTGACACACAATTTTTTGTCAAAAAAGAAATGGATATACTCGGTTCGCGAAATGCCATGCCAAGCGATTTTAGGGCTGTTATGGAATACCTTAAAAAGGGAATTTGTCCGGTAGATAGTGTGGTAACAGCGGAATATCCTCACGAAGAAGCGCAGATTGCGCTGGAAAAATGGGCGGCAAACCCAAGCGAGGTTTTCAGGATTTTAATTCGTTTTTGATATTATTCCCCAAAATATGAAGATTATTGATGCACATGCTCATCTATGGCTCCGGCAGGACGCCGAGGTGAATGGAATGAAAATACAAACACTCGAAGGCGGCAAGTCGCTCTTCATGGGCGAATTGCGCCAGATGATACCGCCATTTATCATTGACGGACGCAATACCGCCGAAATATTCCTGTCCAATATGGATTATGCGCAGGTGTCGGCGGCGGTCATCACACAGGAGTATATTGACGGGCTGCAAAACGACTACCTTTGGGAAGTGCAGCGCCGTTATCCCAACCGGTTCCTGTGTTGCGGCATGGTGGACGCCCGGCAGCCCGGATACCTGCAACATGCCGAAGCATTGATAAAGCAAGGTTTTGACGGCATCAAAATTCCCGCCGAGCGGCTCATCATGCCCGACCGGCGCGTCAGACTGACCTGCGATGAAATGATGCAGATGTTTCGCCTGATGGAAAACAACGATGTGTTTTTATCCGTTGATTTGGCGGCAGGCGATGTGCAGGTTGCCGAAATGAAAGAGGTTATCGCCGAATGTCCGCGTCTACGAATCGCTATCGGGCACTTCGGAATGGTAACCCGACCGGAATGGCAGGAGCAAATCAAGTTGGCGCGCCATCCAAACGTAATGATTGAATCGGGCGGTATCACCTGGTTGTTCAACGACGAATTTTATCCGTTCGCCGGAGCAGTGTGGGCGATTAAAGAAGCAGCATCGTTGGTGGGAATAGAAAAACTGATGTGGGGATCGGATTACCCGAGAACCATTACCGCCATCACGTACCGGATGTCATACGACTTCGTTTTCAAATCAAAATTGTTGAACGAAGCAGAAAAAACACTATTTTTGGGCGAAAATGCACGGAAGTTTTATCGGTTTAAGGAACTTATTGAATTGCCTTACATTAAAAATATGTCAGAATAAACGTTTTATAAATAACAAAAAAATCAACATTATGAAGAAATTATTCTTGTTCATATTCTGTGTAACAACAGCAACCTGTTTTGCACAAAACGACGCCATCCTCTGGTATGCACAGCCTGCAAACGTTTGGATGGAAGCGCTTCCGGTGGGCAACAGCCGTCTCGGAGCAATGATTTACGGCAATCCCGCCCGCGAGGAGCTGCAACTCAACGAAGAAACCT
>JAIRJR010000249.1 GCA_031260575.1 Tannerella sp. | reverse complement strand
CGTCCGCTGATAAAACGCTCTTGCTGTGCTAAAGCCATATTTATTGTTACCATATGTAATAATGAAACAATAAAAAGAATCACTTTTATATTTTTTTTCATTTTTTTCTATTTTTATGTAAAAGTAATCAATATTATGATGTATTGTATTGAAATATGAAAAAATGTCCATATTTATCATTATTTAAGTTAATTGGCAGAATCACGACAATGAATGTATATGTCGTGGCTGCACTAACGATGGCTGTTTTGTGCCGCAATCTTAAGAATTGTCAAAATCCATTTTGCCTTTTCTGAATTGTTAATTTCTGCCTCTCAGGATCAATTATTGAAATATATTACCTAATTTTACGTTATAATTCATTAAAAAGATTAGATGAAAATGAAAAAGACATTAATTATTATGGGATTAACTGCTATGATGGGGGCGTGTAATTTACCTGCTGAACAAAAAACAACAGACTCCGTAAGGAAAAATCCGTTTTTGACTGAGTTTAATACACCGTTTGGCGTGCCACCGTTTGAGGAAATTATTATCGACGATTATAAACCTGCCATTTTGCAAGGTATCGACGAGCAGAAAAGTGAAATTGAGGCGATTGCCAATCAAACTGCTGCTCCGGATTTCGAAAATACGGTTGTGGCATTAGACCAAAGCGGCCGCTTGCTGTCGCAAGTAAATGCGGTATTTTTCGGGCAAAACAGCGCCGACACTTCCGATGAAATGCAGGGGCTTAGTAAAGAATTATCACCTGTATTTTCGGCACACATGGATGATATCATGTTGAATCCGGCTTTGTTTGCCCGCATCAAAAAAGTATACGACAATCAGAAAGAATTGAACCTGAATAAGGAAAAAACCAAGTTATTGGAAGAGACCTACAAAGCATTTGTTAGGGGCGGCGCCAACCTGCCGGCGGATAAACAGGCGCGTTTGAGGGAGTTGAACAGTGAAATCGCCTTACTGGAAATTACTTTCGGTCAGAATATGCTGAAAGAAACGAATGATTTTCGACTTATTATTGAGAATAAAGGTGATTTGGCCGGACTTCCTGAAAATTTAATTGCTGTCGGTGCTGAAGTAGCCAAAACCGCCGGTAAGGAGGGTCAATGGATTTTTACGTTACATAATCCGAGTATCATGCCTTTTTTGCAATTTTCGGCAAAAAGAGAGCTTCGAGAACAAATTTTTACCGGTTATCTAATGCGTGGAAACAATAATAATGGCGCGGATAACAAGGAAGTGGTTAGAAAACTCGTTACACTCCGTTCGGAGAAAGCAAAGTTGATGGGATTTGAAGACTTTGCTGCCTTTGCATTGGATGACCGCATGGCTAAAACGGCCCGAAATGTTTATCAATTATTAGATGAAGTCTGGACGCCTGCTCTGCTTAAAGCAAAAGAAGAGCTTGTCGATTTACAGGCTATGATGAAAGAGGATGGAATCTCAGGCGATCTGAAAAGCTGGGATTGGCGTTATTATAACGAAAAAGTGATGAAAGCCAAATTTGATTTGGACGAAAACGAAGTGCGTCCCTATTTAAGGCTCGAAAAAGTGTATGAAGGCATGTTTTATGTTGCCAATCGATTATACGGCATTACCTTTACGGAAATCAAGACGATTCCCAAACCTCATGCGGATGCCATCGCTTTTGAGTGTAAAGACCGCGACGGGACCCACCTGGGGGTGCTTTATATGGACTTTTTCCCGCGTGCAAGCAAACGGGGCGGGGCATGGTGCGGAGGTTACCGCGACCAAACCTATAAAGATGGAAAACGCGTTGCGCCGGTTGTGACCGTTGTTTGTAATTTCTCAAAACCTGCAGCCGGACAGCCGGCATTATTGAGTGTGGATGAGGCTGAAACCATGTTTCATGAATTTGGCCATGCGTTACATAGTCTCTTCGGGGATGTACATTATTATGGTGTAGCAAATGTCCCTCGCGACTTTGTCGAGTTGCCTTCTCAAGTCATGGAACATTGGGCTTTTGAACCCGAAGTGTTGAAAGTTTATGCCAAACATTATCAGACGGGCGCTGATATGCCTGCCCCGCTACTTGAAAAATTAGACAAAGCCGGCAAATTCGGACAAGGTTTCGCAACAGCCGAATATGTGCAGGCTTCCTATCTTGATATGGATTACCATATATTGAAAGAGATACCTACCCATTTTGATATATTGAAGTTTGAGGATGAAGCAATGAATAAGCGGAATGCCTTATCTCAAATTCCTCCTCGCTATCGCTCAACTTATTTTAACCATACGATGGGAGGGGGTTATACCGCAGGTTATTACAGTTATATGTGGGCAGAAGTGTTGGATGCCGATGCATTCGAAGCGTTTAAGGAAACCGGAAATATCTTCGACCCAACAACAGCCGGGAAATTCCGCGACTACATCCTTACACCGGGCTGTATTGAAGATGCAATGGATATGTATGTGAAATTCAGAGGGAAAAAACCAGACACTACTCCTTTATTAATAAACAGAGGGTTAAAATAATATTCAAAAATTCAAAAAATATGATTTTTGATTCATGATTAAATCCTAATTGATTAAAATGTTCAATTCCGGTCGATACCTGAAATATGTTTTTATCATCGTCGCAGTTTTGATTGCGATCGTTTCCGTGGTTGTGTCCAATTCACTGATCAAGAAATTAGCACAGGAAGAGCGCTTGAAAATGGAGATTTGGTCGGAAGCTATGCGTATCATGGCTATGGATGAGTCGAAAATGGAAGATTTAGGATTGGATTATTCCGGAATAGATATGACCTTGGTATTACAAATAATATCGACAAATACGACCATACCGATCATTTTATGCGATGATAAGGGGAAAATTGAAACTTCCTCGAATATAGAGATACCTGAAAAAGAAGACGAAACTGAATTCCTGCAAAAGAAAATCAGAGAATTTGGTTCCCAAAAAACACCGATAATCATTGATTTGGGTGATATGAAACAATTCTTATACTATGACGATTCACTGATTTTAAAACGTTTGGAGATATTTCCGTACGCACAGCTTGGTGTCGTTTTCGTATTTATCATGATTGCCTTTCTGGCATTGATGAGTACAAAAAAAGCCGAACAAAATAAAGTGTGGGTCGGGCTTTCGAAAGAGACAGCCCATCAATTGGGCACTCCGATCTCATCACTAATGGCTTGGGTGGAATACTTGAAAATAAAAGAGGTCGATGCGGCTTACCTGAAAGAAATGGAAAAAGATGTAAAACGTTTGGAAATCATTGCCGATCGTTTTTCGAAGATTGGTTCCAATCCAAATCTGCAACCGATCCATATCAATGATGCAATCCGGAATGCATGCGGATACTTGGAAAGCAGGATATCATCGAAGGTGAAAATGATCATCAAACCGGCTGAACAACCTTTTTTGGTCTTAATGAATGAAGCCCTTTTTTCGTGGGTCATCGAAAATCTGACCAAGAATGCTGTAGATGCAATGAACGGAAAAGGAAGCATTACCTACTCCACCGGAGAAAAAGGGAAAAAGGTGTGGATAGACATAAGCGATACAGGTAGGGGCATTCCCAAATCGAAATTTACCACTGTCTTTAATCCGGGATATACCACCAAAACGAGAGGGTGGGGTTTGGGATTATCGTTGGTAAAGCGGATCATCGAGTCGTATCCCGGAGGGAAAATCTATGTAAAAAGTTCGGAAACAGGGAAAGGGACAACGTTCCGGATTGAACTACGGAGGGTTAAAGGCTGAGCCACAAATTACGCGAACGATAATAAATCTGCGAAAAACAAGAAAGAAGCAAATTTCATGAAATTATTCTGTGTCTACAAACGACTTTTCAATAGCCACATTTTTATATAATACTGAATATAACATGTTTAATATTCTTGACTCGCGTGATTTTGGCTTTTTTGAGCTATTTTGAAGAGAATAATCGGCAAGTTGGGAACGCTTCATTTTTTAATGCTTAACTATAATTTGACGTACTTCCGGCGTACTACTTATTCCATCATAAAGATGAAGGAGGTAGATCCCATTGGGTAAACTAGAAACATTGATCTGTACATTGTTTCCGCTGGTTGTTGTCTGAGAAACCATGTTACCCACAGCATTGTACAAGTGAATTTCACAGACAGGGTTGACATTCATAGACTTGCCATTTTTGTCTTGCTGTAATGCTTTTGTTTGAACGGCTTGCCAGTCAATATCAATATGTAATATGTCGCTGACAGGGTTCGGATAGGAAACAAACGGACTTGGTGAATAAGAGGCAACAGTTACATATTTTGTTCCAATAGCAAAAGGCGCATTGGGATAATATTGATTGTAAGCCTTGACATCAATATAATACCCACCACCTTGATAGAAAGAAATATTCACAGAAGATTTTCCGTTGTAAGGGTTGATATACCAATTATACGGGGAGTAACCAGGCGATACAGACCAGGTATAAGTAATTGTTCCTAATCCGCTGACACCGGCGAGGCTGTTTGTCGAAAAGATAAAATATGGCTGTGCATTAGCTGTTAAATAATCAGGGCCTGATATTGACATAGATCTTATGTAGTATTTCAAATCACTAGAACCGTAAGGGCTGTAATCCTTTGCATGTTCCATTAGTGGGTATTCATTCCACTTTGATCTAAAAACGCCTGGCTGACTTGTTGTAATAGCAGAGTGGTCTGCTGATCTCCATGATACTTTTCCTGGATAAATTTCTTGATTCACCTGAACATAACTCCCATCCGTCATATAAATGCTTTGAGGATCAAGAATATCACCTAAATTATACCATCCAGTGCCTATCCATCTATCTATTCCTGTTTCCATCCTGAGCCAAGCATATCCATGGCAATTAAATTTTCGTGTCGAACTATATCCGTCATACGTTTTTATTTGTTGTGCATTTGGATATGTTTGGCTGTAATAAATATCATAAAAATCTCTTGTTGACGTACTTGATTCGCACATAAGAAATGTGATAACTGGGCTTCCTGACGGAGTAAAAATATCAGTCATTTTTATATCACATTGCCCTTTTAATGTAGAAGAAAAGGCAATTCCTGTCAAAATTGTAATTACTATTTTTTCATATTTCTTTATTTTTAAATCATTTACATAAGTATTGTAAATTTTCTGGTGAGTAGATAACAACATCCCTTGTCATCTTAAACATTGGGAAAAGAAAATCTTCCGGAAATGGTAAATGTTTATTACTGACATATATACATGCGGTACATGACTCTACATTGGGAAGATGATAA
>JAIRJR010000241.1 GCA_031260575.1 Tannerella sp. | reverse complement strand
AAATGCCGAAGAAGTAGAACGATTACGCCACGAAGCCACCAAATTAAAAACTGAAACAGAAAACTGAGAAACGACCCTTAGATCATAAACAACTAAATCAAAAACAATCACTATCTTTGTCGCATTAAAATCGTAGGGATGTAAATCTTTAAATACCTGACAATCATTTGTTTGTTGGTAGTTTTGCCGCTCAATGCAGCCCTTGCGCAGCAAAAAACCGCCGCCGAAAAGGTGGACAGTATCCTCGTTATCTTGCCACAGTTGATTGACATTGAAAAGGAAAACGCCTTGCGGCGGCTTATTGATTTAACAGTCGGTACTCCGGATGAGAGGCATTATACGAGGTTATATATCAATGAAGTCCGCAGCCGGAAAAACATAGATGGCGAAGGTTGGGCATTGCAAAGGTTGGCAGAGACTTACTATGCACAGTGGGATACCGACAGCGTTTTTATCTATGCCGAAGAGGCCATTCAATTTACGCAACAGCATAAGCTGTACAATTATCTATCAGGTTTGCGCAATATGCTTATCCGCCGTTATCAAGGGAAGGGGCAGACATTCAAAGCCCTTCGCATAGCCGAAGAAGCCTACGAAGAAGCCAAAGCGTTGGAAGACCATTTTTCAAAGGCAAGGATATTGCAGGCTTTTGGGCAAATTCATTACAATCTTTCGCAATATGAAGAGGCGACCCGTTTCTTCATCGAAAGCATTGCAGAAGCCGATCAAGGTCGCATCCCGACTTCCTCCGTCTTTATGCAGTGTTACGACTACCTGTCCTATATGGCCATCTATCGAAACCTGCCGCAGGAGTGCTTGCGCTTTGCCGACAGTATGCACATGGAAATCCGCCGTTTTCATGAAAACAACCCTGCACATGATGTATTGATTTATGATTTCAAGGCAGAAAGTTACCGAGCGAGAGCATACGCCGATCTGAAGCAGCCGGAAGATGCGCTCAGTTCCATACGGCGAATGGAGGCGATCTACAACCCGCAGTGGGCGGAAAGAAATGCAATTAACACCGTAATGCTCGATGACGCTTATGGCGCATACTATCATGCGACGGGCGAATACGACAAGGCGCTAAAACATTTAGAGCGCCTGTTGAATCATTACCAAAACGTCAGCCGCAATACCGGCGCCTCACTAAGAGAAAAGAGCCGAATGGCGCAAATATATTTTGAAAAAGGCGACTACCGCGCCGCCGCCGAAATGTACCGCCAAAACATGGAAACCAAAGACAGCATCAACAACGAACGCTTTTACGCACAAACCAACGAACTGCGTATTATCTACGAAACGGACAAAGCCGAAATGGAAATCGTGCGACGGCAGGCGGAGGTAGAGCGGCACCGGCTTGTCAACCGCGTACTGGCGATTGCCTGTGTATTCATGACGCTCGCGGCAGCGTTGCTCTTTTTTTTCTACCGGCAAAAGCAACTCGCCTATCGCGCACTGGTAAATAAAATACAACAGTCGGCCAAAGAGCCTGTCATACCGGTTAATCACCCTGACAGCCACGACCGCGACATATTCGACCGGCTGAACCGGCTTATCGTTGAAAAACAAATATACCTCCGTCCCGACATTACTCTTGAAACAGCAGTGCAACTGACCGGAATCAGTCGAAACTACATCTCGCAGGCCGTCAACCTCTGCAAAGGCAAAAATTTTACCTCTTTTATCAACGAATATCGCATAAAGGAAGCGGTACATCTGTTGGCGATGCTTGATAAAACAAAATATCCCATCGAAGAAATCGGCCTGATGTGCGGTTTCAACGACCATTCCACCTTCTACCGCGCCTTCAAAAAATCAACAGGCGTATCCCCTTCAACATTCCGTAAAAACCTGTCAATAAACATGGTACAACATTGATGTATTTTCTTCGCACAGACGTCGGGTTATAAAAAAGATTGCATTTTACACTTTGCAATCTATTATTTTCCCTCAACCTCTATTTTTACATCCGAAAAGCGATAATAGATTGCTTCGTTCCTCGCATTGACAGAATAATTCGTGTCTCGTCAATGCGAGGAACGAAGCAATCCAAATTGTTAAATGTATGAATAAATTTTTTGCCTGTTCCGTCCCGCTTGCAATAGGAATTTTTGCGCTCCTGTTGATTGTCACTTTCGTTTTATACTGGCGCGTTCGCAGCGTCATGCAGATAAAGAACCGGAGTATCAGCCGTTGGATGTACGAAAGCGTCCGCTTTGAGAACGAATTGAAGAAGATACGGATGGAAAATGACCTGTTAAATAAGACACTCGACAGGTTTGGCAGTCAATCGACTGTCCAATCCGAAATGGATCAAACAGTAAAAAACAACAAAACCCATTCCTCAACCTGACAATAACCATGCTCTTCAAACCCAAACAACAAACCATATCTTTCTCCGACATCTTTCGGGGATTGCAGTATGCTATCAACAGCGTACAAGAGATGTTGCAAGCGCAGCAAATACAGAACATTCAAGGTTTTTTTGAAGAAAACGGCAAGCCCATATCGCAAACCGTCCGGATAGGCGACAAAAAAATAGAAGTGCCGCTTATGAGTGTCGTACCTCACAACAGTCTGGTTATGGACGATGTAGTCATCAAATTCAAAGCCAAAGTAGGCGCAGCAACGGCAGGCAGAGACGCCGGCCTCATGTCGTTTGGAAGCAGCGAACTCACAAACGCAAACTTTGAAATGCAGATGGACGGCATATCCGCCAAAGACAGCGACGCCATGGAAGTAACCATCCGTTTCAAAGCCAAGGACGCACCCGAAAGCGTAGCGCGAATATTAGACGAATACAACAAACAAATATAAAATTATCAACATATTAAACTATAAAACGATGGCTCGGAAAGAAAAAGAAAACACGGTAAAGACCGTAGAAAAACAAATGATCGAGGCAAACGTTACTGTACAGGCGATGGAAATCATCGAAGCGGCAAAAAGCGAAATAATGAACCCGGATGATGAAACCGACTCATCCCGTTTGGGGGATAACACCACGACAGATGTTGCAGGAAAGTTCAAAGGACTGCCCATGCGCGACCTGATTGGAGGACCACTCATTGCAGCTGCCGAAGCACAGGCAAATCTCGCGGCAACAGCGTGGGACTATTATAAGAAAATCGCTTACAACGACGATGGGAAAACAACAAGAATACTTGAATTCGACATCGAACGACCGGTAGAAGAAAACGGCAAAATGACACCCTTCAAACAAAAAGTAAAGGCGCCTTTTATCGGTCTTGTGCCCATTCCTGCCCTTTTGATAGAAGATGTGCAAATTGACTTTCAGATGGAAGTAACAGACAACAATACTTCTTCGTCGAGAACAACCGCCGAAGCGTCAACCAGCATTAAGACAAAATGGTGGGCTGTCAATGCCGAAGTCAGCGGAAAAGTAAGTTCATCGCGCGAAAACACACGCGCAACTAACCAGACCGCCAAGTATCAGGTACATGTAAAAGCAAGCCAACAACCCCAAACAGAGGGATTGTCTAAATTGATGGATGTAATGGCGAGTTGTATCGAGCCGATTCCGAGCAGTCAATAATAAACGTAAATACATACAAGCAAATCCTTTATGCAAGGCAAATTTGCATCAAAAATAAAGATATATTATGACGGTACTGCAAAAACTTGAAAAGTTGAAATATTTCAATCTTCATACAGGGACAATTCCTATTAGAGATTATGAGCATCAGCCGATAGAATGTATTCTCTATGAACTGCATAATAAACTGATGATTTGCAGAGGGACGAACAATATTTCATCCGGAGGGAAAAATGGCTTTTATGTTGATGTTTATTATCTCCCTTTTCAGGCAAATTCAGGCACATACATTGATGTGCCGCTTTACTCCAAACATGGAACTTATTTTTTTACCGATAATCTTTCCGGTTGTTGTGTTGGTTTTAAGATAGAAAAGTATTCAATCAGAATTTGCCACTACAATTTAACCAATAGACTATTTAGTAATAATGATTTAAGTCTATATAATACATGGCTGCTTCCATCAGGGAGTACCGCAGGGAAGTATTACCAAAATATGAATTTACGCAATAAGTACATATATCAGATTGGTAATAATCATGGCAAACGCACATGCATTTGGGGAGAATATTCGTTTAATTATGGGTGGATATTTTTCTATCAAACACCTGACTTTAAAATACATCAAATAACAATATTTTAACTTATTAAACATACAGAAATATGAAAAATAAAAAATTAAGTATATCATTCGTACAGAGACGAGTGATTACATCATTGATTACCTGCCTCCTGCTTGTGGCGGAAAACAAAGTCCAGGCAGCAACATTTTTCGCAAATGACTGGACATCTCTCCAAACGGCTATTACAAATGCATTAGCCCATGCCGACCCTGCTTCCACCATCAACATCACCGGTGGCATCAACCTGTCTTCTGGCTTAACCATCCCCGCCGGCGCAGACATCACTCTCAATTATTCTGGAGGAAACATTTATATCCAGGCAAGCGGCACGATTACCGTAGCAAGCGGAGCCAGTTTGACGATTACGGGCATTCAGGATGCCATCGTTGTTTCGGGTGGAACGTTTATCAACAACGGCAACCTTACCATTACATCCACGAACAGTGGTATTCGTAACGGTGGTACGTTTACCAACAACAGCACTGGCAAAATTACACTCTCTACTCCGAATGGTAGGATTGAGAATATAGGTGCGTTTGTCAACTATGGTGCTATCATCAACAATGGAATCATCACAGAGACTACTACCACCACTGGGTCGATAATCAATAACGGCAGTATCACGAACAATAATGTCCTGGAGAACTCCACTACACTCACCAATAACGGCACAATTACAGGCAATATCACCAATTTTAACAATCGCCTCATCCCTCAAGTAGACGGCACACTCACTAATAACGGCACGATTGATGGA
>JAIRJR010000240.1 GCA_031260575.1 Tannerella sp. | reverse complement strand
ATCCCGACGGCTGCCGCTTCCTGTCCGGCCGACAAGTTGGCGGTGCCGGGGTTGTTGTATTCAATGTCCTGATAGGCTCCGGTCGTTTTGACAAGATGAAGCATGGTTTCAAATTCGCGGATGACTTCCATATCGAAGTAAATTCGCATCAAGTCTTCGTTTGTGAAGTTTTTATCGGCTAATTCTTCGCTTACGGTTTTGTTGTATTGATTAACCGGTATACTTTTGAATGTTATTTCGCCGGCTTTTCTGACTTCTTTAGGGTCGATAAATGTTACTTTTGGCATGATTATAATTAATTGTAGTTTCTAAAAAATATTTACACGTTCACTATTTTATTTTTTCCGGATTGCTTCGTTCCTCGCAATGACGATACGTACACCCGTCATTGCGAGGAACGAAGCAATCCAAATCTGTTTTATTTTGCATCCATAAATGCAAATACAGTTTCTTTGAATATTTCCGAAACGGTCGGGTGGGGAAATACCACTTCTTCCATTTCTTTGAGCGTCATTTCCTGTTCGATGGCCATGCACGCGCCATAAATTAGTTCGCTGCAAGGATTTCCAAGTATATGCACACCCAATATTTCACCATATTCAGCGCCGGTAAGAACTTTGCATATCCCGCTTCCACCCTCATTTTCGGCAACGAATCGTCCGGCGTAGGACATCGGCAGTTTGGCTGCCTTATATTCAATTCCATCTTTTTGGGCTTGCTCTTCTGTAAGGCCAACGCAGGCTACTTCCGGGTTTGTATAAACGACGCCCGGAATAGCTTGATAGCGCATAATATCGGAACGTCCGGTCAGGTTGTTAACCACTACTTCGCCTTCGCGACTTGCCGTATGCGCCAACAAGGAAAAGCCCGTAACATCGCCTGCTGCGAATACGTTCGGGATATTGGTTCGCATTTTGTTGTCCACTTTGATACCATTCCGATCCAATTCTACACCGATGTTTTCGAGTCCGAAACCTTTCGTTACGGCGTGTCGTCCGACACTCATCAGGATTTTTTCGCCTGTTACGGAGGCTTGCGCGCCGTTCGAATCTATGTAAACTACTTCATTGTCCTTGATTTCCGTCACTTTACAGGACAGGTTGAATTTAACGCCTTTTTTGACATACATCTCACGAAGCATTTTGCTTATTTCGGAATCCATTCCTCCCAGAATCTCCGGTAACATTTCAATGATGGTCACATCCGTTCCGAGACTGTTGAAAAAACTTGCAAACTCCATACCGATAACGCCGCCGCCAATGATGACAAGCGACTTGGGTTGTTCTTTCAGCGATAGAATTTCACGGTTTGTGAGGATACGATCACCGGCTTCCTGAACACCCGGGATGGGCGGTACAACCGCTTCCGATCCGGTACAAATTAATAAATTGGCGGCTCTAAAAGTTTCGCCGTTGCAGCATATTTCAATTCCTTCCGCAGAACGTCCTTTTATCTGTGCTTCCCCTTTTACAACCGTCACTTTATGCGCTTTCATTTTGGCGCCTACACCGACGACTAATTTTTTAACAACCTTGTCTTTGCGCGCTATTATTTTCCCGAAATCAAAGGTTACTCCCGGAACGTTTATCCCGTATTTGTCGCCATGCTTGGCATAATCGTATATTTTTGCGCTGTATAATAATGTTTTGGTCGGGATGCACCCTTCGTTAAGGCATACGCCGCCTAATTCTTTTTTTTCAAAAAGGACGACATTTAATCCTTTCGCTCCTGCCCGTTCTGCGGCTACATATCCTCCGGGGCCGCCGCCGATAATTGCTAAATCAATCATTTTGAGTTATGAATTATATGAGTTGTGTTAATACTTTTTTGACGTCATTGCGAACAGAGTGAAGCAATCCGGAATATAGATTGCTTCGAGCTAAAGCTCTCGCAATGACGATACACCAAATTTGAGTTATCATAACAATTGTTTTATAAAGAAAAATCAAGGTTTTCGATTTCGATCGCAACCTGCTTCAGGAAACGAGTTGCTTCGCCTCCGTCTAATGCGCGATGGTCATAAGTAAGGCTTAATCCCATGTAGGGAACAAAGCCGTAAACACCGTCTCCGAGGTCTTTCGGACGCGGAACGATGGTGTTAACTCCAAGAATGGCGACTTGGGGCAGGTTGATGACCGGCGTAAAGATTTCAACTCCGTAGTTGCCAAGATTGGATACGGTGAATGAGGCCGCTTCGGGTGAAAGAAGATCGGGCGCAATACCTCCTTTTTTGCATGCGTTGGCGATTTCTTTGAATTGATTTGACAGCCCCTGTAAGGACAGATCATCCGCATTTCTAATAGCCGGCACCATGAGGCCGCGTTCGGTATCTACCGCAAGTCCGAGGTGTACCTTCGAGAACAGGCGCATACTGTCGCCTAAGAAGTGAGCGTTTACATTCGGGAATTGTTTAAGCGCCCGGATAACGGCGAAACAGACAAAGTCGTTGATGGTAATATCTGTCGGGAATCCGTCTTTCATCGCTTTTTTTACTTTTTTGCGCAGATTCAAAATGTTACGCGCATCTGCGCCCAAGTGATGCGTGAGTTGAGCCGAATTTTGCAAGGATGCGTGCATGGCTTTCGCTATCAGCTTGCGCATGTTGGTCAGCGGTTTCAGTTCGCTGTCGGATGTATAAGCCGGATTTTTCACCGCCATATCGGCGGCTTTAGCCGTCCCGGCAAGTCCGCTTCCGCTTTCGGGAATAAGTGCGCCGGTTTCTTTTATAATGGTTTTTGCCAATGGAGTTGTTTTAGGTCGCGCGTCAATAGCCGCCTGAACATCCCTTTCGATGACGCGTCCGTAAGGACCTGTTCCGGTCAATGCTTCCGCCTGAACAGCATTTTTATCGGCCAAAGCGCGTGCGCGTGGCGAAACGGGAGATGTAATGCCTGAAGCCGGCTGAACAGATACAGAAGTTTTTACTGTATCTACCGCGAGGGTTTGCGCATTTACGGATGAAATATTAGTTACAACTTCGTTACCGGACGCAGGGGCGCTTGCAACCGATTTCGCATCCGAAGTGGCAGTACCGGTCGTTGCAGCAACCACATCCGAAGTCGAAGTCGCAACCGCCTGTTTTCCGCCATACGGACGAAAACCATCAATTGATTCGCCGGGATTGCCTATTACCAAAACATTCGTTAAGACCGGAATTTCGTCACCATCCGTGAAAAACACATCAAGCACCGTCCCGGCCACCTGAGATACTTCTTCAAACGAAGCCTTGTCTGTTTCATACGAAAACAAGACATCGCCTATCGCCACAACATCTCCTTTTTTCTTTTTCATTTCCGTCAGGATACAACTTTCGACCGATTGTCCCTGCTTAGGCATAATTACAACTGTTGCCATATTTTTTATCTAAATATAAGTGTATAAACTTGTTTCCTATCGATACTCCTATCGTTCATCCAATTTCGGGCACAAAGGTACAAATAAAAAATGAATATATACAAGTTATTTAAAAATATTTTTCAAATTATTGAATATGTGTTTTTTATATTTCCAATCATAGTATACAAGTTGCGCGCTTGTCTACTCTTGTTGTTTTTTACTACTCAA
>JAIRJR010000234.1 GCA_031260575.1 Tannerella sp. | reverse complement strand
GTCTGTAATTCGATCTGTAATTCGCCTTTTTTCTCATAAAGGATTTTAAGACCTTCAATAAATCGCAAGAGTTCCTGCTTTGAAATTTTCCGGGCCGGTTGGATATCTACCGCTTCCGGTTCACTGCTCAAAGGATGTAAGAAGTCCAATATCGGTTTGATCCGGTTTCGGAGTGACAGCAACTCGTGCATCTCGGCATTCGCGGTAACGGATTTATTCATCGTCACGTGCACAACGCCTATATCCCTCAATACATGGAGATAGTCGTCATATTCTTTGTGATACGCCATAAAAGCGTATTTCTTCATCG
Organism: Tannerella sp.; assembly: GCA_031260575.1. Taxonomy (GTDB): domain Bacteria; phylum Bacteroidota; class Bacteroidia; order Bacteroidales; family Tannerellaceae; genus Tannerella. Next base: position 4,835 of record JAIRJR010000234.1, on the reverse strand, counting down.
GCACAATCATATATTCGTCTCCTCTTCTTTCATTTTCTGTTTTTCCTGATTGTGACGCATAATCTTTTGCGATGCTTTCGAAAGGCTTTGTTCATCCTCCATATACCGTTTGATCTTGATGATTGCTTCTTTATAACCGGGTATTTGTACTTTTTCAAAAAGATTCACTTTCTGAGTCGTTTTCTTTCGGGCATATTCCAGCATCTCCAATTTCATCTTCGAAAACTCCATCTCAATGCCGATTTGCGCCAAATCTTTCAGCAATTCAATACCATCGGCTGTCCATTGGGGACTGTTGAATAAGCTAAAAAGTTTTACGTCAAAATCCAAACCTGCCAGAACCGGGACAACAACGCCTGCGATTTTCTTTGTCGACAAGCGGACATCTTTTACACACACCAAATCGGAAGGGAAATCACTCCACAAAGCGACCATATTCTCATAACTTTTTATCTCCTTTTCAAACTTTTCATTCAGTATGATTACTTCTTCCTTGGTGTGCGTCACTTCCATACGCAATGCGCTCTCTTTGCTCTTGATGGTTGGCAAAGCACGTTCACGTACTTTCAGTTGCTTATCGAGTGTTTGAAGTGATGTCTTGTTATATTGAAACTTGATCATCGTTTTTTAGTTTTTAGTCGGTAGTCGGTAGCTATTTTTTAGCTTTTAATTTTTAGCTTAAAAAACCTGGACCTTTCATCTTGAATCCTAAATATTAACTTTATTCTCTAATTCTCTGCCCAATATTTATCAACTAATTCCTGTTTGATATTCACTTCTGTCTGTGTGAAATATTTGGCAAAAAGCGCCCATGCCACATCGAGCATCTCGGTTGTATTCAGGTTGACGTCTATCGCCAATAACTTATCCGAATAGTCTTTGGCAAAAGCTAAGGCACGGTTGTCGTAATCTGTCAGGTCGAATCCGTTCTCCAATTTTGTTTTTGCATTGGCGGCATCGGCATACAGTCGGATAGCGGCATTCATCACCTGGGGATGGTCGCTTCGCGTCTTTTTTCCTGTGACCAATTGTTTCAGACGGCTCAACGAACGGAACGGATCTACAATCACCTTACCGATATCGCTATCTTTTCGCAGATACAACTGACCTTCGGTGATATAACCGGTATTGTCGGGCACGGCGTGCGTAATGTCGCCACCCGAAAGCGTTGTCACGGCAATAATGGTGATACTCCCTCCGTCAGGGAATTGAACTGCTTTTTCATAGATCTTGGCCAAGTCGGAATAGATCGACCCGGGCATTGAGTCTTTCGATGGAATCTGATCCATACGGTTCGATACGATTGCCAAAGCATCGGCATAGTTGGTCATGTCAGTCAACAACACCAGCACCTTCTCATTTTTCTCTACCGCAAAATATTCGGCGGCGGTCAATGCCATATCGGGAATTAATAAACGTTCGACCGACGGGTCTTCGGTTGTATTAATAAAACTTACGATGCGATCTAAAGCGCCTGCATTTGTAAAAGTGTTTTTGAAAAACAGATAATCGTCGTTTGTCATACCCATGCCTCCAAGAATAATCTTATCCGATTCTGCGCGCATCGCAACAAGCGCCATTACTTGATTGAAAGGTTGATCCGGGTCGGCAAAAAACGGGATTTTCTGGCCTGTCACCAATGTATTGTTTAAGTCAATGCCGGCAATACCTGTTGCAATCAACTCCGAAGGCTGTTTACGCCTTACAGGGTTTACCGAAGGGCCGCCTATCTCTACTTCTTTTCCGTTGATTTCCCTGCCTCCGTCTATCGGTTCGCCATACGCATTGAAAAAACGGCTTGCCAATTGTTCGCCCACTTTCAACGTCGGCGCTTTGCCCATGAATACCACTTCGGCATTAGTCGGGATGCCTTCTGTTCCTGCAAAAATCTGCAATGTAACTTCGTCGTCCATGATTTTCACCACCTGGGCTAACCTGCCGTCAACAGAAGCCAACTCATCATATCCGACTCCGGTTGCTTTGAGTGAACAAGTCGCTTTCGTAATCCGGGTGATCTTTGTAAATATCTTTTGAAATGCTTTTGTTGCCATATATTTCAGTTGATAATAATAAATGATTGAACATTAACCATTAAAAATGATTTGATCCAATTGTTTGTCGAATTGGTAGAATGGTTCGCTCTTATATTCCGAATAGTTCATCTGTTTGAAGATGTTAATCAGATTTTTAAAGAAATCCATTACTTCCGTAAAGCTATTGAATGCGAATTCCTTCCGGCATATATCCATTACCTTGTCCAATAAAAACTCCTGTCGTTCCAACGGTGTGACAGCGTCGACCTTGTCGAAAGCGTCTTGTTGCAGAATGACAAAATCGATCAGTTCCGATTTCCAGAACGTGATATGGTAATCCAAAGGCACGCCATCATCACCAAGTATGTTGATTTGTTCAGAGATTTCTTTACCGCGCAACAGACGCGTCTTGATTTCATTCACTTTTTTGACCCACGCAGGAGATATATGTTGTGAAATATATTCCTGAAATTCGGGATATTCCAAGTATTTAGAATAACTGTCAATCGGATTGATCGCCGGATAGCGCTTGCGATCGGCGCGTTCTTGTTCGAGGGCATAGAAACTGCGTGCTACTTTTTTGGTGTTTTCAGTCACCGGTTCTTTGAGATTCCCGCCGGCGGGCGAAACCGTTCCGATAAAAGTGACTGAGCCGGTAGCGCCATTGTTCAATACAACATACCCGGCGCGTCCGTAAAAATTGGCGATGATGGCCGACAAGTCCATGGGGAAAGCATCCGGGCCGGGTAGTTCCTCCAAACGGTTCGACATCTCACGTAAAGCCTGTGCCCAGCGTGAAGTGGAGTCAGCCATCAACAATACTTTTTTTCCCATACAGCGGTAATATTCAGCGATGGTCATCGCGGTATAAACAGAAGCCTCGCGTGAAGCAACGGGCATGTTGGAGGTATTGGCAATGATAATGGTACGCTCCATCAACTTACGTCCGGTGTGCGGGTCTATCAAACGGGGACATTCTGCAAATATCTCCACCACCTCGTTGGCGCGCTCGCCGCAAGCGGCAATGACCACAATATCGGCTTCCGCCTGTTTCGAAATGGCGTGCTGTAAAACCGTCTTTCCCGTACCGAAGGGACCGGGTATAAATCCCGTTCCGCCTTCGACAATCGGATTCAACGTATCAATCGTACGTACACCTGTTTCGAGCAATTTGTAGGGGCGGGGTTTCTCTTGATGACAGAGGATGGCTTTCTTGACCGGCCATTTCCGGGTCATGGTGATGGGTGTATCCATTCCGTCTGCCGACTCAATCACAGCAATCGTATCCCGAATCGTATATTTCCCGGCCGGCACGATACTTTTAACCGTATAAATTCCTTTCAATGAAAAAGGCGCCATGATTCTGTGGGGTTGGAAATTTTCGTCCACTTCACCCAACCAATCACCGGCTTTCACACCATCGCCAACAGACATTAAAGGCTTGAAATCCCATTGCTTATCATTATCTAATGCAAAAGTATATTGGCCTCTGGTAAGAAATACGCCTTCCATCTTATCCAAATCATTCTGCAAACCATCATAATTGCGCGAGAGCATTCCGGGACCTAATATCACTTCGAGCATATTCCCTTCGAATTCGACTTCATCGCCTACTCTCATGCCGCGTGTGCTCTCAAAAACTTGCACGAAGGCATTTTGCCCAATCACTTTGATCACCTCCGACATCAACTTGACGCCTCCGACGGAAATGAAGCAAATCTCGTTTTGCGATACAGGTCCGCTTACTTCTACCGTTACTAAGTTGGCAACGACTCCTTTTACTATTCCTTTCGTTGTCATATTTATCTTTTGTTATCTCTTCTAAATTCTTCCAATACATGGCCGCTTTTCATTTGCATAGCGCCCAACAATTGTTGTAACGCCTTCTTACCCATTGTTTTGTTCAAGCATGACCAATGTTCTAACATCTCTAACTTGAGCCAATAGGTTATTATATTTTCTATGTCAAACACTTGGGGAAACACCCTCGCATCAAGCCATTCCCATTTCAGTCGATCTGTTTTTAATTTGCGTTGCATCCAATCGGGTTCTTCGGCGATCTGAAGCACCTGCCGGATGTAGGCAACGGATGGGCTTAAATCATAATCTTTTGCATGGGATGTACGCAACTTATCGGATATTTCCGTGCTACCCACTATAAAACGTGTTCTGTCCAAGTTGTATTTTTGGCATGTATACGCAGTAAAGATATTATTGATGTTCAAATTCAATTCAAACCATGATGCAAGAAATGCGTTTGGACACTTCATTAAATATTCGTAATACATTGCCGACAAGTGGTCTTCCCACGGAATCATGATCTCTTTCGCGGTTTTTGAATCAGCAATTTCTTGTTTATTTCCATTTAACCCTGCCGAATCATCAACCATCTCCAAATATACCCGCACAAACTGCATAAAGTAACCCGGTATTTTTTTGTTTTTATTCTTGAATCGTTTGATTTCGGGCGTGAAGTCTTTGATAAATAAATTGTTAAAGTTATTTTGTGTTTTACAATCTCTTACTTCTTTTATACCATTCCATTCGGTTTTTATGCCTGCAATGAGCGTATTTATTTCATCGGCTGTAATTTTCCCTCCTTCAATAACGTCGTAATCCGGATTTTGCAGTTGAATAAGTAGATTTTGATTGTCTATTTGATGGAAGTGTACATCCAATAAGTGCATATCCGTACTTGACAGATGTTCAGCCAGTACTTTCTTAAACTCCAAGACAGGGATTGGGGGCTTAAAGTCTTCAAATACAAGATTTGGAAGTTTAGCAACCAAATAATGGTATTTA
>JAIRJR010000222.1 GCA_031260575.1 Tannerella sp. | reverse complement strand
TTCTCACCGTCCTTGCGCGTCATGTCTTCGACAAAGATTGCCTTTCCTGCGTTCAGGTCTTCCACCTGCTTTCCGGTCAACTCCACTCCTCCGATAACCTGGCGGTTGAAGAGTTTGCTGTTGTCAAACATGAATTCGATTCCCCTACGGTCGGCATTGTCCTGTTTTGCCATACGTTGAATAATTTGGTTGTGAATAAAAATATGGCGCAAAAGTAAACGCATAATTCATTCATCAAACTGATTTGCTGGCAGATGGATAGATACTTCATCCTGTTTCATCTTATTGCATCGTGCCGGGTCAATGTCTCCAATGGCGTGACAGGTAAAACGTCTTCGCGCGAAAGCACATTCTCTGTTTGAAATTCAACAAAAAAATTTATCTTTGCTTTTTAAAACATACCAAAAAAATGAAAACAAAAAAACTGTCTCATCCGGCACGTCAGGTTGCTACGCGCACGCAGCAGGAACGCTGCTGTGCAGTGGCGAAAAATCTGCTCCGGCATCTTGGACTGAAGCCCGAACTGATTGATGTGTTTTCAAAAAAGCAAAAACAGTTTCTGTTCGGAATCATCTTTGACTATCCGGTCATCAGAGCCGAAAAGGAAAAAAGCATACCGCGGCATTTCCTGGACAACATCCGCCGTCAACTCATCGAATACATGAAAGTGAGATACTTTGACGATCCGGCCGATACAATCACCTATATAGATTTAGCCACCTGTGGAATGGGATTTATCATGGCATTCTGGGATTATGAAAGCAAATTTCAATGGGTTGCCGCTACCCCTGCGCAGTTGGAAGCAGCGCGACAGATCAAGGAAAAGATAGGGGACATCGAAGCATATTATCATGAAAAAGGTTTTGCAAGGGTGTTCAGTATGCTGTACTACCTGACCAGATGCTATTCACAGGTCAATTTTCGCAACTACGGATTCAAATATACATGGGAAGCATCAGGCATCGCCGCCATGCGAATGAAAATAGAACTGACATCGCAGGATTGCGTAACGAAAATGTTTACTCACAACGGCGTCAAACGCAGAGCCTTCCGCCTTCCGTTCACAGACAACAGCGTCTACGAGCCGGGATGGGCAACCGTTCGCCGGAAACGGATTTTCCCGCGGGCTAAAGAAAATGAAGTCCTGAATATATACATACAGTCGCACGTGCTGCACCGCTACAAGGAGCGCGTGGATATTTTTGAGGCGACCGACCGGAATTTTTTCCTTCAATCCTCACTTACCCTCCGGCAGAAAGTAGTCGTGTCAGACAGACAAACCTTTTTGGAGTGTTCAGTAGACTCCTGTCCGATTGGCTATTTTACTTTTTTTGTCAGCGGAGACGATATTGTGCTCAAGACCTTTATCCCCCTGCTTGGCGAAGGCACACCCGAAAGCCGGAAATTGCACGAAATGCTTCCCCTGGAAAAAGATGACATCAAATATTTGGGTATGGACAAGTTGAGTTTCTTTGCCGATATTGATTTCGAGCAAATCCCGTCTCTGAAGCAGGCGTTGATTGATTCGGGTATCTGGAAAGTGAAAGAGATGATAGACGGTGCGTTTGTTAAAGCATACAGTATTGACATGAACAAGACAATGTTCGTCAAAAAATATTTTGATAAAATCATGGAATCATTTCCTCAGATGCCCGAATCAGAATTGGAATCTGAGAGTCTATTTTGAGTAAAATCACATAATGCCTCGATTCAGGGAAAAATCCGCCTTACGAAAAAAGATAAGAATTGGAAACAAATTGATAAAAGTTTGCGAGGGAATTTAAAAGAGATGGTATTTATTTTTCGTTTAGATGAAAAAATATTTGGTCTGAATAGTTCGGTGTGTGAATTATTTTGAATACCTTTGCTTTGTGAAATTATAAAATTTGAATTTATTATGGTAAATGAGATTGTAAAAGCAGTAGCAAAGAAAGCAAATCTATCGGAACCAATTGCACAGATTGCAGTAGATACGGCATTGAGTATGCTAAAGACGAAACTTCCTCCGGCTTTGGGAAGTTCATTGAGCGCTTTTTTGAGTGCAGATTCAGGAAGCGGCAGCGGAAGTCATCATAATCCGCTTGAGGATATAACAGGCGCCCTGGGCGGTTTGTTGGGTAAAAAGTAGAATGCCTTTGATAGCCAACTAATTTTAAAAGTATTATTTGTTTAATTATTCATTCATTATGACGGATTATAAAATTGAAACGATCGAAGGAATCGGTCCCGCTTTGGGGGCAAGGTTGCGGGAAGCAGGGGTTGAAAAAGTCAGTGATTTGCTGGCTGCGGCAAAGACTAAAAAACAGCGACATGAATTGGCGGCAGCGTCGGAAATTTCAGAGAAACTGATTTTGAAGTTTGCGAATATGGCGGATCTGTTCCGTATCAAGGGTATCGGTGAGGAATATTCGGAGTTGTTAGAAGCAGCGGGGGTGGATACGGTGCCGGAATTAGCTATGCGAAACGCGGCAAACTTGACGGCGAAAATGGAGGAAGTGAATGCGGAGAAGAAATTGACGCGGCAGACTCCTTTTCTGAAAAATGTTGAGAAATGGATTGAGGAAGCGAAAACGCTGCCGAGAGTCTTGGAGTATTGACTTGATAAAGCTAAAAGTTAAAAACTAAAAGTTTGGGGCAAGTGGGGGACGCTTGCCCTTTTTTTTGTGCCGTGCATAACAAATAACTTGGTGGTGTAAGTCCACTACGGGGGTATGTAGCAACCAACCGTTAGCTTAAGGCAAGGGTTATGGCACGCAACTGTTTGAGTATCTGTTGAAGCATATAGACCGAACCACAACCCATGTAATGAACGAAGTAGACAAATATATTAGCGGTTTTCCTGCCGCAGTACAGGAAAGATTAATCGAAATCCGCAATATCATATTGGAGATTGCGCCGCAAGTGACCGAGCGAATTTGCATGAGAATGCCGACATACGATTTGAATGGCAAGTGGTTAGTTCATTTTGCCGGATTTGAAAAACATATAGGTTTTTACCCTCAACCGGTGCGAAATCAGGATATGCACACGCGGAAAAGGAGTCATTTCCTGTCCTTTATGCAATGAATATCCCTGCTAAAAATTCAGTTGGCTTGCAACATCTGAAAGTTACTCCATGCTGGCGGAAGACAATCTTTTTTTTAAGGAAAACGGATTGGATGCATGGCTTGAAATGCAGGAAAACAGACGCTCAAAGGGATTTACCTGCGTTGAAGAACATGAAAAGTTACGACATCAAATAACAGGCGATTAAATCAATGCAAAATAAACAGGGAAGCAAGACGGCAAGACATGCCCGAAGGATTTTTGAAACACTTTTTGAAATATAACATTGCCCGTCTCACTTCGAAATGCCGGAGTGAAAGCGAACGGCGGCAAAGCGTAGGATGTATTCATAACAAACACCAAACGAAAGCGCAGGGGTTATGTTGGGCTATTCTTTTTCCGATATAAATTTAATCTATAAACTGATAAAAAATATCTGTTTGACAAAGCGAGCCGGTCATTGTATTTTTGCTGTAAATATTTAAAAATTTAAAGATATGAAGACAATTCAGTTATTTTTGACAGCGGTAATCGCAATGGTTATGTTGGGATTTGCATCCTGCTCAACAACCAATGCAGTAGCAAAAAGTGAAATGGCGCAAACAATCAAAACGCAAATTGAAGAACGTCATTACAAAATTGAAGTGGCTCGAATGTTTCCCATGAGCGGCGGCGCCCGGTCGTTAACGTCCTCTTATTCGTTAGCCATCAACGGAGATTCGATACAGTCTCATCTTCCGTATTTCGGAAAAGCGTACAGTATTCCTTATGGAGGTGGGCAAGGGCTTGTTTTTGAAGCGCCTGCAACGGATTATACGCTTAATTTCAATCCCAAAGGCACAGCGGAAATAAAACTTCTTGCCCGTTCGCAAGACGACACTTTTCGCTACCATATTTTAATTTCCGAAGATGGAAACGCCTCGATTCAAGTAACCTCCAACAATCGTCAGCCAATCGGTTATTCCGGGAAAATGGAGGAATTATAGTCAACGGTTAGAGGTTAGTGATATGTTTTGAATGAAAAGCGCCGGAGTAAAAGCGATCGGCGTGGATCCACTGTCAACGACCGCAAGGGAGTTTGACAGTGGTTTTTTTTCTATGCCGGAGTGAAGCGCGGCGGTAAAT
>JAIRJR010000044.1 GCA_031260575.1 Tannerella sp. | reverse complement strand
TATTAAAATTCGTTTTTGAATTTATTATTTTTCTATCTTGGGGTTGACATGTGGGTATGAATAACTTTCCAACTGTCGTTAACTTTTGAATAAACAAATGTCCATGCAAACCCGCTCGTAAAAGTACGTCCATCTTCAAGCGCTAACGAAGTGTTTCCGGATGCGGTAAGCAATGCAGCATTGTCCGCTAAAACAGTAATCTTCTTATTGGAAATATTATATTTTAGAGACTTGACACCTTGTATTCCCTCGTTAAATCCTCTCATTACTTCATCAAATGAATTTAATAAAATCCCATTATCAATGAAGCCGGCTTTTAATGTGTCGTTTACACGACCGCTCAATCCGTTACGATCTAAATTCTCTCCGGCTTTCATATGCTCTTCAAAAAACTCGGAAATTTCGGAAGTAATTATTCCTTTTTGACCATTGGTTAATCCCTGTGAATACATACTTAAACAAATCCCCAAAGATGTAATAATCACTAAAACAGCTCTTTTCATATTTTCATTTTGAATTTTAAATAATCACTGCCAGAAAACATACGTCTTTTCCGTCCAACGCTTTCATTCCATGCGGAAGCTCGGAATTGAAATAGATGCTATCGCCGGCTTCCAGAATTAAATCCTTTCCATTAATCTGAAGCAGCAGTCGACCGCTTATCACATAATTGTATTCCTGTCCGGCATGTACATTCAGGTAAACAGGTACATCATCCGGTTTCGGACTAACCGTAACCATAAACGGATCGGCTTTCCGTTTTGAAAAACCGGCGGCCAACGATTGATACTTATAGGCTTTTGTCCGCTCAACCGCTACGCCTTTTCCATTGCGCGTAACGAAATAGGCGTTCATTTTTGGATCATCTCCAAACATCAAAGTCGTCAATTCGATTCCATAAGTCATTGAAATTTTGTGCAATAAACTGACTGAAATATCTACATTTCCGGTTTCCAACCGAAGGTAGTCGTCTGTGCACATGTTACACACGTTGGCCATTTCATCAGGCGTAATATCCAGTACGTCACGCAGTCCGGCCAATCGTTCGGCAATTTGTTTGATTTGTTCGTTCATATGTGTGAAATTTATGAGACTGCAAAGTTACAAAAAAGGATTATTTTTATACTTTTGTAGCCAAAATAATAAAAAACATTTTTCAAGACATGGTAGTTGGTATTTTAAAAGAGATTAAACTTAGTGAAAACCGTGTGAGTATGACACCTTCAGGGGTAGATATGATGGTACATCACGGCCACACGGTACTGGTCGAAAAGGGAGCTGGTACCGGAAGCGGTTTTTCCGATTCGGAGTACTTATCGGTAGGGGGAAAAATAATGAATACGGCTGAAGAAATTTTTGCCCTGGCGGAAATGGTGATACACGTCAAAGAAATCATGCCATCTGAATATCATTTGGTGCGTCCCGGACAGATTGTGTTCGCCTATTTACATCTTGCTGCCGATTTATCCCAAATCAAAGCATTGATGGAAAGCCGTTGTGTGGCTATTTCTTACGAAACGGTTGAGTTACCAAATGGAAATCTGCCCTTGCTTCAACCGATGAGCGAGGTAGCAGGCCGTATGTCGATACAAATAAGCGCACATTTTTTGGAAATGTCGCACGGTGGACGTGGGATTTTATTCGGCGGAGTACCCGGTGTGGCGCCTGCCAAGGTGGTTGTACTTGGAGGGGGTGTTGTCGGTACCAATGCAGCCAAGATGGCATGCGGTCTTGGCGCTGATGTGACGATAATCGACAAGAACTTGGATCGGCTACGTTATTTAAGCGACACCATGCCGGCCAACTGCAAACTTTTGATGTCAAATAAGATGACTGTTTGCGAAGAGGTGAAATCTGCCGATGTGCTGATCGGCGCCGTTTTGGTAGCAGGTGGTAAAACGCCTCAAATAGTCACTTCTGAGATGGTTTCTACCATGAAAAAAGGTGCAGTGATGGTAGATGTGGCAATCGACCAGGGTGGATGTTTCGAAACATCGCACCCCACAACACATCAGGATCCGGTTTATATGGTCGATGGCGTTATTCATTATTGCGTGGGCAATATGCCCGGCGCCGTCGCGTGTACATCTACTTATGCGCTGACCAACGCTACTTTGCCATACGCTTTGGCACTCGCCGATAAAGGGTGGAAAAAAGCAATATCCGATGATCCTTCGCTCCGAAAAGGATTGAATATTTGCGGCGGAAAAATCGTATATTCGCCTGTTGCAGAGGCATTTGGATTAGAGTATTGTCCGTATACGGTAGATTTAGCTTAAAAGCGAGAAAACGGTTGGGTTACTTTGCTTTTGTCCGTTGCCTCATTTTTCCCATTGCAGGTTTTTGTTTGGTGGGTGTTGCTGTTTTTTGTGAGGCGGCATTGTTTTTCGGAGCAACTGCTTTTTGAACTTTAAGCTCTTTTTTAACGTCTTCTTTCGGTTTATTATTTTCTTTTTCTTCTTCGGATTCTTCTGTTTCCTGTTTTTCTTCGATTTCTTCTTCAGGGGCAAACTCCGTTATGCCGGCTTCCAAAAGGATGTTATACCAGTTCATCAAGCGTTTGATATCTGTCGGATAGACCCGTTCCCGATCATACTCAGGCAGTACCTCGGCAAAATATGCGTGTAATTCATCGGTAGAAGCTTTTAAAATATCTGACGGAATGGTTTGGAGATTTTCTTTTTCTTTGATGCGATTCAATACTTTATATAAAGGAACTTCTTCTTCGTTGGCAGCAATCGTAATATCACCCAATGAGATAATCTTATCCTTTGAATATGCTGGAATCCGTTTTTTATCAGCTAACGACTCAATAACCAGGAGGCTTTTCCCCTGTGAAATCATCTTGTACAAACCGGGTTTACCGGATACGGAAAGGACTGTTTTTAACATAGCTATTTGAATTATTTTTTCCTGATTCATTTTCTTCGGCGACAAAATTATCAAAAAAAATCGAATTATGTGTGTTGTATTTCAAAAAAGTATTTACTTTTGCAGATTAGTAATATTATCAATAAAAAAATTATCATGGAGAATGTTTTTGATCTAACAACAGAACAACTTAGAGAAATTGCAAACAAATTACAGGCGAAAATTGAAGAAGGCCTAAAAAAAGAAGGTATGGAAATCTTGGATATTCCAACTTTTATTACGCCACAAAAAGACATCCCGGATGGGAAAGTGCTTACCCTCGATTGGGGTGGAACCAATTTCAGGGCGGCGATTGTTGAGTTTAAGGATGGCAAGCCATCTGTTATAGAATCCAAAAAGAAACCGATTTCGTCAAAGGAAACAGTCGGATTCAAGCAGGTTGATTTATTAAATGAGATGGCTTTGCTGATTTGCGAACTTGAAACTTTAGACGAGAGTGTGTCGCAGATCGGATATTGCTTCTCATATCCTGCTGCCTCAAGATTGAACGGCGATGCGATCTTACTTCGCTGGACAAAAGAGATAGATATACCGGATATGATTGAAAAGCCTGTCGGAGAACCGTTGATGCAATATCTTAATAACTTCAAGTTCAAGAAGAGTACTTTCCATAACATTAAAGTAGTGAATGATACGGTTGCCTGTTTGTTTGCGGGTCTTAGCGAAGCGGGTTATGATTCTTACATGGGGTTAATTGTCGGTACGGGTACCAACATGGCGAGTCTGATGCCGTTAGACAAGATAGAAAAACTTAACAGTAAGGATGTTGGCGTTATTCCGGTTAATCTTGAATCGGGTAACTTTAAGCCTCCCCATCTGACGGTTGTGGACGGGCTTGTTGATGCAATGTCAAACAACAAAGGCAGCCAACTTTTCGAAAAAGCAATTTCCGGAGGTTATATGGGAGATATTTACAAAACATTTTTCTTTGACCGGAAGATTAAATATGATTTTGACGGAGGCGATTTGGCCGAATTGATCAATAATCCGACCGGTAAGCCTGGAGATCAGGTAAATACAGGACAAATGATTTATGTTCGTTCTGCCAAACTTGTCGCAGCATCTCTTACGGGATTAGCTCAGGTATTGGTTGCTCAGAATCCGTCAATCAAAAAGATTTGTCTGGCTGCTGACGGCAGTGTGTTCTGGGGAAGAGACAATAATAATAAAACGTATTATAAAGATATTGTTGAGAAAGTCCTCGAAACATTGCTTCCGGAAGGCGTAACCATTTCAGTCATTGATGAGATGCAAGACCCGAATCTTGTCGGATCGGCTATTGCTGCATTATCTTAAATATATTAATGTATATTCAAAACCCTAACCCCCTCGTTGGGAAACGGAGGGGTTAAGTTTTTGAGTAAAAAAGAATTCCGTGTGCTTGCTAAACCACGTTAAAAACAAGAATGAATGAAAAAAAATGTATCGATTCCCTTTTTGATAACGGGAATTTTGTTTGTTGTCTGTTTAATTATTTCTAACCTGCTGGCTACAAAAATCGTACAAGTAGGTCAGATAACGACTACGGCTGCTTTATTGGTTTTTCCGATTGCATACATTATCAATGACTGCATGGTTGAAATTTGGGGTTACAAGAAAGCCCGTTTGATTATATGGACAGGTTTTTTGATGAATTTATTATTTGTCGGTTTCACCCAGCTTGCCATCCTGTTGCCGGCAGCTTCTTATTGGGAAGGCGACGCGGCGTTTGCGTTTGTTTTCGGTTTAGGGCCGCGTATCGTCGCGGCAAGTTTTTGTGCCTTTTTGGCCGGTTCATTTTTAAATGCTTATATCATGAGCCGGATGAAAATGGCTTCAAAAGGTAAACATTTCTCTGTCAGAGCGATTGTGTCGACTTTAGCCGGCGAAGGCGTTGACTCTTTTATCTTTTTCCCGATAGCCTTCTTTGGTATCTTAGGCTGGAAAGAGCTTATTTGGATGGCGGTAACTCAAGCCATATTAAAATCACTTTATGAAGTGATGATTCTTCCGGTAACAGTCTGTGTTGTGAACCGGGTCAAAAAAATCGATCAAAGTGATACTTATGATAACGATGTGTCGTTCAATCCGTTTAAGATAAGCGAATTGTGATGACTCTACATCCCCATGCCATCTTCAAAGGGGGATTTAGAAACAAGGCACACTTCGAGAACCTCGGTGGACCGTCAGGAACCGCTTACTCTCCTTCCTGATAAAGATACCGTTTGATGCTTAGTTTGGGTGTCTTTTCGAAGCCTTCTTTTCGAAGCTGAATTTCACTTAATTTGCAGAAATTGGGAACACGTTGATTGAGTGTTTCTAAGTGGTTCGACATTATATATTGTAATTCTTGTTCGGATAAACCTTCTTTCTCGGCTACTTCCCATTCTGGATATACCAAACCGATGAGTTTTTCATTTTTTTGAATCACCAATGATTCAGCCACATATGACATATTATTTAAAAGGCTTTCAATTTCTTCGGGATAGATGTTTTGCCCGTTAGAACTTAAAATCAATGCTTTACTTCGACCTCGAATAAACAAATAGCCATCTTTATCAATGATACCCAAATCGCCGGTACGCATCCATCCGTCCGGCAACATCACTTCAGCGGTAGCTTCCGGATTTTTGTAATAGCCCAACATGTTGTTTGCACCTCGCACAAGAATCTCGCCTGTAATATTTTGTGGGTCTTCGGAATCAATCTTGATTTCCATCCGGTCGGCAACGGTCCCTACCGAGCCGGGTTTAAACGAATCCCATTGATCGTATGAAATCAAAGGCCCGCATTCAGTCATGCCATATCCGACGGTATACCGGAAACCTATTGATTTTAAAAATGCTTCAATTTCATTATTTAGTCCTGCTCCGCCAAGAACGATTTCAACGAAATTATTCCCGAAAGCGGCATTGAGCTTGGAACATATTTTTCTCTTAATGATTTGATTGATGAACGGCATTTTATACAGGATTTTCATTTTGGGCGTTTTCAAGAGAGGGAAAACGTTGTTTCTTACGATCTTTTCGATAATCAATGGAACGGCAATAATCAGTGTGGGGCGTACGATGGCAAAACTTTCGATCACCGATTTTGGGTTGGGGATACGAGGTAAGAAATGGATGTGGCATCCTTTATTGATCCCGTTCAATATTTCAAATGCCAACCCGTACATGTGTGCCATGGGCAGTACGGAAACAAAATTGTCGCCTGATTTAATAAAAGGAAGACAGTCTGCTGCATATTTTGTGTTGCTCCATAGACTCCGGAATGGAAGCATTACACCTTTCGAAAAACCGGTTGTCCCCGATGTATAGTTCAAAATAGCCAATTCGTCCGGTTCTTCGATATGGAATTTCACGTGTGCAGGCGTGAAAGATTCAGAATACATTTCTTTGAAACGTGATTCTGCTTTTTCACATATCAGATTATAATCAGGTTGGCGTGAAAGAATGATTGCATAATTGTCTAATGAGAAAAAGCAGGAGATATCGGGCATGGCTTTCTCATCCAAATTATCCCAAATGGCATTCGTCACGAAGAATACTTTCGCTTCGGAGTGGTTTATGATATGGTAAACATTTTCGGGTTTAAAATCATTTAAGATAGGAATCGCAACGGCTCCATACGATAATATACCAAAAAAACAGATTGCCCATCGTGAAGAATTACGTCCCATTAAAGCAATTTTGTCGCCTTTCTGAATATTTGCCTGTTCAAAAATAAGATGAAGTTTTGCGATTTCTTCAGCCATATTCTTGTAATGAAAGGTGTTACCTTTCAGGTCTGTCAAAGCCGGTTGATCCCAATGCGCTTTGATACTGTTTTCAATAAGTTCTAAAAAACGTTCGTTCATTGTGCGGAAATTAAAATGTTCTATCATCCATCAGGCAAAAATATAACATTTTTTTTAAAAAACGAATAGATATAACATTTTTTTTATATTTTTGTGGCTGGGCAAATGTATCCTTAATTTGTATGATAACATTTATTTAAAATATATAGTAATGAATCGGAGAAATTTTTTAAGAAATGGAGTTTTAAGTGTTGCAGCGTTTTCTATCCTGCCGCGTAAAGTTTTAGGTGGAACAAATTTCGTTCCTCCGAGTGATCAAATTAACTTAGGGTTAATTGGTTGTGGCGCCCAGGGGCGTGGTTTGGGACCTTCATTTGCAAGGAAAGCTGATACGAATGTTATCGCATTAGCCGACTGCGAATCCCTTCGTTTGCCATTTACTCAGAACCTGATTGAGCAAGCAACAGAAAGGGCTAAAGGGCAAGCATTCAAAGGCATAAAGTTGTATGCGGATTACAAGGAATTGTTGGCAAACAAAGACATTGACGGCGTTGTCATTGCCACTCCCGACCATTGGCATGCCAACATGACCATTGATGCTTGTAAAGCGGGGAAAGATGTGTATGTCGAAAAACCGATGACGCACAGCATTGTGGAAGGAAGGGCTATGGCCAATGCAGTGAAGAAGTATGAACGTATCTTGCAAGTTGGAAATATGCAACGTTCGTATCGAAATTTCAGGCAAGCCTGCGAATTGGTTATTAATGGATATATTGGTGATATCAAGGAGATTAAGGTATCTATCGGGCCTCCTCCCGTTAAATATAATTTACCCGCCCAGCCTCTCCCAAAGACTTTGAATTGGGAACGATGGATAGGTCCTGCTCCAATGAATCCGTACAACGAAGAGTTAATCTTTCCCCTCGAACGCAGAGGATTCCCGAATTGGCGCGAATACAAGGAATATGGTGGTGGAATGGTTTGCGACTGGGGCGCTCACATGTTTGATATTGCCCAATGGGGGCTGGGGATGGACAATTCTGGGCCGATAGAGTTTTTACCGGTCGACCTTAAAGAACAAAGACCGCTTACCATGAAGTATGCAAACGGAACCATTATGACACATGAGCAATTTCGCAAGGCCGATGGCAATGCGGTACGCTTTATTGGGACAGATGGGGTGATTGATATTAGCCGTAGCTTTTTGGATACCATTCCTGCCAAATTAGCGGATCTCGAAATCGAAGAAGGTAAGATCAAATTGTATAAAAGTGATGATCATCTGGCTGATTTCCTCAATTCGATGAAGA
>JAIRJR010000395.1 GCA_031260575.1 Tannerella sp. | reverse complement strand
CAAAGTTTTAGCGCTTTTGTATATTTAGGGTCTGCTGTTAAACTCCGCCTGCCGACAGAGGTATCAATGAATACCTGTCAATCTTCATATTCCACCGAACTGTATAAAGATTTATTCTTAGTCGTATCCTTTGTATATAGGACACTTCTAATAATTAATCACTTGTCAATCAATAAAATAATATGTACCTTTGCATCAAATCAGTAAATAATATGTTAAGCAGTAAATACAAGCGCAAAGGCCTTGTCGGTTTATTCGACAAAGAAGATACGAGTAATAAACTTTCCAAACTTGGCAATCCGTTAGAGAAGCTTCATAAAGTGATTGATTTTGAGATGTTTCGTTTGGAATTGGAATTGGCGCTTCTGAATCACGACAAGAAGAGTAATGCAGGCTGCAAGCCTTATGATGTTGTCATGATGTTCAAAATCATTTTGTTGAAACGCTTTTACAATATGAGCGATGAACAGGCAGAGTATCAGATCAATGACCGTTTGAGTTTCAAAGAATTTTTGGGATTGTCAAGTGGCGACCGTGTACCTGACGCCCGCACCATTTGGCTGTTTCAGGAGAAGTTGATACAGAATAATTTAGAAGAGATTCTTTTTTCACAGTTCCGCAATCATTTGAATCAATTGGGTTTATTGGTCAATGAAGGTAAAATAGCAGATGCGAGTTTTGTAGAAACGCCCCGCCAACGCAACACGAAAGAAGAGAACGCTCAAATTAAATCCGGCTCAGGCTCTGAATTATGGAATGCGCAACCCTACAAAAAACGCCAAAAAGACATTGACGCCCGTTGGACAGAGAAAAACGGACAAAAGTTTTATGGTTACAAAGACCACGCTAAGATAGACAGCAAGAGTAAACTGATAGATACATATGAAGTTACAAGCGCCGAAGTACACGACAGCCGGGCATTGGAATCTTTACTGCGAGAAGACGACAAAGGTCAGGAACTTTACGCTGACAGCGCTTATATTGGCGATACAATAGATACAATGCTGAAAGACAAAGAAATAACCCCTCAAATTATTGAACGTGCATTTAGAAACAAACCGCTTACGGAAGAACAGAAAGAGAATAACAAATCCAAGTCCAAAATACGCTGTCGAGTTGAACACGCCTTTGGTTTTGTGAGTAACAGTATGGGAGATTTTTACATTCGCTCCATAGGATTTCTTCGAGCAAAAGGAGTTATCGGGTTAATAAATTTGGTTTACAATATGTTTCGATACGAACAGATAGTACGATTGAATCTTTTACCGGTCAAGCGTTAACAAAAACAAATGTAAGTCGCAGGTAAACAGGTAGACAGACCGATTTTCAGCGAAAGTTTTGTTTATTTTAAAAACATTGACTTACTTTGAAGTGATTTTTTGAAGAGTTTTAACGGACTTCGGCGCTTTGTAAAAATCAAAAATATGAAAAAACTAATTTTAGAAGTGCCCTTATTGAAGTTTGTTTTTTTCGGGATGTATTGCCTTATCAGCTTGTTTGTATTTTCAATCAGCCCTTTTTCCCACGAGGAATAGGGCCGGGTAAAGAAGAATTGCGTTTTGAGCACTTTTGCTATGTTTTGATGGTCTGCGAATTCAGTTCCGTTATCTCCTGTAATTGTGTGGACATGTTCCCTGTATGCAAACAGCATCCGTGTTACTGTTTTTGTAAGTTCTTTGGCATTTTTTCCATGTTTAAGTTTTTCCATCATCATAAATGCGGTTTTCCTTTCGACCATTGTAACAATAGCTCCTTTGTTGTTTTCGCCCACTATTGTGTCTATCTCCCAATCGCCAAACCGTTCTTTAGTATCGACAATTTTGGGTCGTTGGTCAATAGTAACACGATTCTTAATGGATACCTTTTTACCTGCCGGTCGTTTTCGATGTTTGAGTTTATGTCGTGTATGCCTGTAAAGTGTTCCGCCCGCAGCCTTGTCCCGGCGAATGAGTTGATAGATGGTTTCGTGACTGACAAAGGGTTTGTTTTCTATTTTCAATCTACCCTCTATCTGACGGGGAGACCAACCTTCCATAATCAGTCCGGTAATTTTCTTCTGAAGCCACGGATGCAGTTTCCTTGGCTGTTTCATGCGTTCTTTTCGCAAGTCAGCCATATCCCGTGCGTACCCGAAAGAATACTTGCCTTTGGGATTGGCATTACGTTTCAACTCTCGGCTTACAACCGATTTGTCTTTGCCGATTGCTTCGGCAATTTGTTTTTGGGTACAGCCTTGCCCAAGCATGGCAGAAATCGTGTACCTTTGTTCGGGAATTAAATGTACTTTTTTCATTGACAACTTAAAAGTAGAAAAATTTCCTGACTCTCTTTCGAGGGCGCGCCCTCGAAAGAGAGTTTCTCTACCAAAAGTTGCATTTGTTAGTTGAAATTACATTACCAAAATCGTGGGCGTTGCTCGCAATTGCGTTTTCGCTTTCCACGCTTCGTGTTTTTGAAATTTCCTTGCCAAAGGTAAGCTTTATAAAATGAAGCACACAATAAGGAATGTGAAAAAAATCATGAATTGTCTGTCTATTTTTTCAACCTCCCGATATACAGTGTAGGATTCGGCTCTTCCAAATCATCGGGACCTATATGGGTATGCAAATAATAAAACATTTCCGTATCTGAAATAAATGGTCGAATACGTACCCGACCTTCAATTTGGTGGATATCATCCGTATATCCGTCCTGCATGTGATATCCCTTTCCTGTCTTTGTATCGTAGCAGAAAAAATAGCGGTTATAATCTTTTTGAACATGATTATATACTGAAAAAACATACCGGGAACTCCGGTATATTTTGTTTAAGTTAATGAATTTGTTCCCACTCCCGTCAATTCCGTCATTTTTAAATTTTAATTTCAATTCGGGAATAAGCCGGTTGTTTTCAAAGCGATGCAAGGTGTCCCGCAAAACGACCTCTGC
>JAIRJR010000294.1 GCA_031260575.1 Tannerella sp. | reverse complement strand
AGCCAACAACACCCACCCTGTTTTTATCTATAAAACTGTAATTCTCTACCATATAAGCACGGCTGGCTTCACTATCCCGGATCTCAAGCCCGCCATAATCAATCGCCCGCCAGAAAGATTCACCATATCCTGTACTTCCCCGATACTCGGGTGCGACAACAATATAACCCTGAGCCATTAATTCGCGAACAATATGCGTATGGTAAGTACCGAAATTCCCATGCACACCTCCATGAACCAATACAATCAACGGATATTTTTTGTCTAAGTCAATACCCTTGGGAATAAATACATAAGAACTGAATTTAAGCGGATTACCAGCGCCCATTGCAGTAGGGTTTTTGACTTTTACCGGCGGCCCGGCAATAATTACTTTGTCAATAAAAGCTGCATCACCCAGATTTTGCTGCCAAAGCACATCATCAATCTTCTTTTCCAAAACATCATAACGATGCTGATTGGCATCGATTGATTTTTGCAACGCTTGAATCAAGTTGGTTAAATCGCCCTCCTGCCCTTTCATCACCAAGCCTGAAAAAACAAAAAACATTCCTAAAACTATTATTTTTTTCATACGATACGGTATTTAGACAACGATAAATTTTACGCCTCAAAGTTAGCATATTCTTTTAAATTTACACTGAAATAGAGAAATTACAGTGATTCAGCGCAGAAAACAAATCACACAAACTTCTCCCTCTTCTGAAGGTTCAGGAGGCCTATCATCAGGAATACGATACCGCCAAGCGTCAGGAAGATACGGCTTTTCATGATGGTATCCTGCCAGATTATGGGATGTATATTGGAGGGCGTGGTGAATGGATTTAGGAATACGTTCCAAAAGGAAAAAGCCATACTCGTTGCTTGATTCGGATTGCCACCGCCTCCTCCGCCACCGCCACCGCTTGCGTTTATGAATATGAAAAACAATAATCCGGTGATAATCATAACGACAGCTGTGCCGTTACCGCTCCGGGTTATGGTAGAAACCATGAAAGCCAGATTACCGAAAAACAACATCGGGAAAAGCAACTGGGCAGACATCTCTACGATAGGAATCGGATAAAGCAATATACGGGCAACATAAGCGAAGGCGATCAGTATGAAAAAGTTAGCGAAATAGACCATCAACATTCTGAAGCCCCATACTTTGAAACGGTAGTTTGGAATGCCGAAAATGATCTCAAGTATCCGGTTGTCTTCATCGTTTTGGATGCCGAAAACAACCGGATAGAAGATAAGCAACAGGCAGGGGAACAATAAGATCGTGTAGATGGAACTCTCATTGATTTCCTCCCTGTTCCAAGCCATTTGGAACATGAAAAAAGCAAAAAAAGCGAAGGAGGCTAATAGAAACCAAACGAATTTACCGGCAAATATAACTTTCAGGTTATATTGGACTAATTTATATCCTATCGTTAAATATTTCTTCATATCAATTACGGATTACAAATTTTTTAACAAACACAAATATGCGTCTTCGAGATTGGCTTCCATTTGAATGGCATCAGGATACGGTTGGGTCAAAGAAAGATAACGAACTTGAATCAGATCGCCATCCTGAATATTATGCACTACAAGCGTTTTATCCAATTTCTCTTCAAACCCTTTTTTATCAATAAGAAATTGCCAAACCTTTCCGTCAGCCATGTCAACCATTTCGGTAGGATCGCCGAAATATTTCATCTCACCTTTATTAATAACAACCACCTGATTGCAAGAACTTGAAATATCTTCAATGATATGCGTCGAAAATATCACGATACGTTCCTTACTCAACTCTACCAACAAGTTACGGAATCGAATGCGCTCGCGCGGATCGAGACCCGCAGTAGGTTCGTCAACCACCAAAATTCGAGGCAAATGCAGCAAAATCAATGCAATTCCAATCCGTTGTTTCATACCTCCCGAATATGAGCCGATTTTATGATGCCTTTTCTCAAACATGTGGACTGATTTGAGAACGTATTCAATTCTTTCGTCGCGTTTGTTCTTTTCGGTTAGTCCCTTTAAAATAGCCTGATAATCAAGAAATTCCCAAGCGGTCATGTTTTCGTAGGTGCCAAATTCCTGTGGGAGGAAGCCGATAAGGCTTTGCAATTCTTCGCGGTACTCGATCGTATCCAATCCATTAATCCATATACTGCCGTAGCTTTGTTCTAAAATACCGGTGATGATACGCATAAAGGTAGACTTCCCGGCGCCGTTAGGACCTAATAAGCCAAACATCCCTGTTTTGATATCGAAAGATACGCCTTTTAAGGCTTTGAACGGTCGGCGGCGTTTGCCAATAACCGGAACGGTTAGGACAAAGCGGAAATATGCACGACGAAAACCGGCCATACGGCCTTTGATACGTTCGATATTGATTTCGTTTGCATAAATATATTGAGAGGAAATGTAAATGATGATTCCGATTGCCCAAAGCGCTCCAATAATCGCGACTAAAGCTATGTTTTCCAATCTTCCATACAATATATACAGAAATAAAGGTGGAAGTCCCCAAAAGAGGATTCGATTCAAATAGCGTATAAATTTGCTATTGGGAAAATGGTAAAAAAGATAAGTTCTGATTTTTCGCCACAAGTATAAAGTAGCCGCATAGATGGCAAAGGATAAAAAGAAAATCCAGGTTCTGCTTTCCAGATAGAAGTAAGTAAAATAAATGCCAAATCCCCAGACTACGAGTTGCCAGCTAAGCCCGAAAAAATCTTTCAAGGAATGAAATACCGTAGTTAATCCCAGCCGGTTTCGCAGTTCTAATCCACTCTCCCACTGACGGGAAAAACGTCCGGGACGGTCGTATATCTTAACCAGATTACTGACAACAATGTGTATTTCTTTGTCTTTATCCACTACGTCCGATTTTGCCCGGCGTAAACTGGTCTGCGCAAAATAGGTAACACCGGGAACCAGAATGATAAGTGTGACAAAATAAACTGCCTGCCATATCATTTCTTTTTCGTTGGTAAAAATAAAGGCAGAGCCAAGCAGAACGATCGCCAAATGGAAAATCCGGGTTTTCCAAGACAAGCCGCGATACCATTGTACCGTATTTTCCAATCCGATGGCAACAGTCGGTATGATGATCAATGTCAGCAGGGTAGAAAAAGCAAGCCCGCCGATAACCGTGATTGCAAAGGGAGCGCCGATAGCGCCCGAATATTCGGAATCGCTCATCGCTAACGGGAACATGGCTACGATTGTTGTAATGCTTGTGATGATGATGGGACGTAAACGCGATAGGCCTGCTACAATCAAAGCCCGCTCACGTCTGAAGCCACGGCTGCGTAGAATATTCGAGTAATCAATCAGTATGATCCCGTTATTCGTCACAATACCCAACAAGATGAGAAACCCGATCAGGGTATTGGGATTAAGCAGATTTGTATTGCCTGTCAACACCATAGCCCAAAGAGAACCAATCGCAGCCAACGGGATGGTAAATAACATCACGAATGGAGTGGTAACGGACTCAAAAACACAAGCTAAGATGATAAATACCAGGATGAAAGCAGCAA
The DNA here is from genome assembly GCA_031260575.1 of Tannerella sp. GTDB lineage: Bacteria > Bacteroidota > Bacteroidia > Bacteroidales > Tannerellaceae > Tannerella. The sequence continues at coordinate 9,925 of JAIRJR010000294.1, read as the reverse complement.
GAAAAAGGAATTTGAAATCTGCAAAAGTATCTTCTTCATGAATGACTTCGATAGCAATACCCACAGGCAGATTGTAACCGGCAATCATTTCGTCAATATCAGCGCGATAACCTTCCAAAAGCGTTTTTGTTTGTTCAACTTCGCGTGTAAACGCAAAGGTAACATTCATTTGTTTATCTTGATTCACGCGTGTTATGCGCGAACGGCCATATGATTTAGAGATGGAGGCAAGGTCGGTCAACGAATGTAATCCACCGGTTGCATTGGCTATCTGAACAGTCTGTAACCTGTCGATTGACGGTGTTGTCTGACTGTTTAACTCTTCCTCTTCTTGCTTTAAGGGTGTTTTTTCACGAATAATGATGTCGTACGATTCATTGCCGACTTTAAATGTAACATTCGATGATAATTCAGAAGTAAGTTCCGACAAGCCGGTGGTAATGTTATTGCGTGATATTTCATACGAAGAAAGCAATATCTGGTCAAAATTGAGGCGTACCTCAGGTTGACGGCTTGGAAATGAAACTCTTGCGTTGCGGATGAAATCCTGTTCACTCAAATAGTAACGGATATCTTCGGCTACAAGCTGCATCATATCATAATCAGAGCCTTTGATGAGAACGCGTTCGGAGTTTTGACCTATCCCGAACATTTGCATTAAGGATTCCATGCCGCTCGCGCTACCACCTCCTCCGCCCATACCACCTCCTCCGCTACCCATTGCGCCGGCGACTCTGATTTGTGTACCACCTAATTGCGGGAGTTTCGATTCGACATCGGATTGAATTTCAGCTAAGCCACGTTTGTATTTTTTCTTGTAATTCTCTTTCAAGTAGAGTGTTACGACAGCGCCTTCGGCATTTACATTACAGAACAGGTCTTTCAACTCAGGCACTTCTTGCTCTGTCAATCGATCTTCAAGTACGCGTACAACCATGTCAGCGCTTTCCAAAGTACTACCGGTACTCATTGTCACAATCACATTAAACGAGTCGGAGTCTGCTTCATTGCTTGTTTGCAGGTTCGAGGCTAATGAGTAGATGAGCGAGCCAAAAAGTAAGATCACCGATCCGAAAATAGAAACTCCCGGATTGCGGATACTTGCCTTGAGCAGTACAAGGTATATTTGTACAGGACGTTGTGTGATGGTCATTTTTTCATAAAACACACTCTTGTTGTTTTTAATCCGTAGGACGGCGTATGCCACCATAGGGATAAACAACAACCCTACCGCCATGGATACCAATAAAGTGGAAACGATTGAAATGCCGACATGATCGCCAATCAGTTTGATTAAGAAATTTTCGGTAAACAGAAAAGGCAGAAAGACGGTAACGGTGGTGAGGGTAGAGGCTACGATCGAACGCCATACCTCTGTCGTGCCTTGCGAGACAGCAAGTTCGGGCTTCAAACCTGTACCGGATAACCGGTAAATGTTTTCCAACACAATTATACTGTTGTTGAGTAATAGACCGACAGCCAGCGCCAGACCTACCAATGTCAGACTATTGATGGAAATGCCTGCCGCATAGAAAAGATTAAATGCCGTTAAAATGGAAATCGGTATGGACAAAGCAATGAAAAAGACCAATCTCAGATTTTTCAGGAAAAACCAGAGTACGATAATGGCCAATAACATCCCCAATGAAGCATTCCACACGATATCATTGATATTTCTTTCCATGATATCTGCCTGGTTAGAGCTAATCACAATCTCTACATCCAAGGCCGACATGCGCTTATTCAGTTCGTCTATGACTTTTTTGGTGCGATTAGACAAGTCAATCAGGTTGGCTTGTGAATCATTTACTAAACGCACCGAAACAGACTCCATCCCGTTCACCCGACTGTATGAAGTCTCCTCTTTCCAGTCGAAAAAAACAGTCGCGACATCTTTAAGCAAAATCGGACCGGGCGCTACAACGATATTTTCAAGGTCGGAGATGCGGGAATAGGTCGAATTGACATGGACGAAATACTGGTTTTCCGGGTCTTTTACAGTGCCAACAAACACCTTGTCCTGAGCTTGGTTCTGCAACAGGCGTGCAACGCTCGAAGTAGTCAGGTTCAGCGCCTTAAAAGCGTCTTTATCAATCCTTATTTCGATGGTTTTTTCACGTCCGCCAAACACATTGACTGCTGCAACGCCGTCAATATTCTCTAATTCGGTTAATAATTGTTCGTCGACAATATTGCGGACGCGGTCTACACCGCCGGTACCACGAACCTGCAAAGTCATAAAACTGGTAGTGGTCGAGCTTAATATGCTCGCTCCGCTCTGAACGCGAATGGTAAAGTTTGCAGGCAGTATTGTTGAGGTTACTTCCTTCATTTTTTCTTCCAATCGAAGAGTCGTAGTCTTGATGTTCACATTATTATTGAACTTGATCGTAATGGATGCCTGGTTGCTGCTTATTTGCGATTCTATTTCATCAACGCCACCGACCGATCTGATCGCGCCCTCCAAAGGAATGACGATCTCCGTTTCGAGATAGGCAGGATCCATATCTTGTGGCGCTCTGACTGTTACTGACAATTGTGGAAGCTCCGCATTGGGCAACAATTCGACAGCCAATTGCCTGTATGAGTAAATTCCCAGCAAGGTAAGCGAAGCAAACAGCATGCTGATGGTTATTCGTCTGGTTAATAGAAATTTCATACGTTATTCTTTCGTAATTTTCAATTTCATCGTCTCAAATACATAATATACGCAGGGGATAACAACCAAACTCATCAATGTCGATGTAACAAAGCCGCCGATCACAGCGATTGCCATTGATGAACGGAGGGCAGAAACTTCACCAATCTGAATAGACATGGGTAATAATGCTAAAATCGTTGTTAGACTGGTCATTAAAATCGGACGGATACGCTGCTGGCCGGCTTGTACAATTGCCTCTGTCAAGTTCATGGTCGTTTTCAATTGATTGATGCGTACGACCAAAAGAATGGAGTTGTTTACGGAGATACCGGCTAACATGATGATACCGATCACACCCATGATATTGATTGTAGTGCCTGTAAGGATAAAGATCAGAACCGACCCGACTAATCCGAATGGTATGGTAAGTAAGATGGTAAATGGATGCAGCAAGGATTCAAATTGAGATGCCAATACCATATAAACCAATACGATAGATAACAACAGCGCCCACATAAGCGTATTTAGCGATTCTTGTCTTTGTTCTTCTTCTCCTGTCACATTAATTGAGTAATTTTGAAGCAGACTGATGTCGCTGACCGATTGGCGAATCTCTTGAGCTACTTTATCTAATGATTTACCGGCGTCTTTATCGGCAACAATCTTATTGATGCGGTTCTGATTCCGGCGGAAAATTTCTTTTGGAGAAAATGAATTTTCTATGTTCGCTATCTCACGTAAGAGAAATTCCTGTGTGCCAATCCGGATCACTATATTTTGCAAATCTTTCATAGTAATATCCGGTGTTTTGATTCTTATAGTACGCATTTCACCTTTGTAATCCATCTGGCCGGCTTCGCGACCTTGCAACTGTTGGCTAATCTGAGAAATAACAGTTTGAAGGGGTATGTTATTGATTCCGGCCATGGTACGATCAATCGAAATGGTCAGTTCGGGAGCGCCGTCTGCCATCGATGATTTGATGTTGTAAATGCCTTCAATACCTTTCAGCCGTTCTAAGACTTGCTCGGTAACGACGCCGATTTCATCCAGGTCTTCGCCTTTTACTTCAACCACAATCGGCGCTATTTCATCGCCAAAGAAAGTGCCTAATGTATTATCATCTTGCTTAAATGTCAGTTCAAGCCCTTCAATCGTAGAGGTAGCTTCTAAAAAACGTTCGCGTACAATCTCCGGAGGAACAGGAGAGGAATGAGACAGGATGACCTTCATCGTAGCTGTATGTTCGCCTTCAAACACTTCGTTGGTAGCCGATCCTTCGCCGGCATGAGAGTAGATCGTACACAAGCTGTCGCCGCTGATCGAATGGATATAATATTCCAAGTTTTGAACAACGGCATCGGTTCGCTCCAAACGTGTGCCCTCCGGAAGTTTTACGGAGATGGAAAAGGTTTGACTATTGGAGCGTGGAAGAAATTCGGTTCCCAGAAGTGGAAGTAGCAATACGGTTCCCAAAAGTAGGATAACGGAAACGCTGATAATCAACCAACGATTCTTCAAAATGGATGAGAGCAGTTGGCTATACCAGTTGAACTGTAAAGATTGAGATTCGGAGGAAGTATTTTTAACCCCTGATAATTTGTCGTACAACATGGGGGTGACGAGCAAGGCGACAAACAATGAAGCGATCAATGAAAATGCGACCGTCCAGGCCTGATCTTTAAAAAGTTGTCCGGAAGCGCCATGGATGTATACAATGGGAATAAAGACAACAACAGTTGTCAGTGTAGATGCAATGACTGCGCCCGACACGTCAGAAGTTCCTGTGATAATGGCTTCTCTTCGGTTGAGTCCCCGTTCCTGATTACGGAATATACTTTCAATGACTACAATGGCATTATCAATCAGCATACCGCCTCCCAGCGCTAAACCGCCCAATGTCATCACATTGAGCGTTAATCCATTAAAATACATTAAGTTAAAAGCAGCAATGATGGATATCGGGATTGAAATACTAACGATAAGCGTTGTCCCGATACGGCGTAGAAACAAAAACAAAACCACAATGGCAAGCGCCAAGCCCAAGAGAGCGCTGTTTTTTACTTCGTTGATCGCATCGTTAATAAATACGCCCTGATTGCTGATAACCTGAAAACTATAACCCGGCAATGCTTGCTCAATTGTTTTTAATTGGTCGTTAATCAGCTTGACAACACGTACCGTATTTTGTTGCATTTCTTTGTAGACCGAGAGTCCGATGCAGCGTTCACCGTTCAGGCGGACGATATTGGTAGGACGGTCGTTTTCGAATTTTATGGTGGCTACTTCGCGAAGGTACAAGGGTGCGCGGGTAACTGTCCTGCCCTGCACAGTTGTTGCTTCAATGGCATTATAACCTACAATCAAATTTTCAAAATCAACTTCGTTTGTAAACTGTGTAGTACTTTTTACTAAATATTGCAATCCGATGTCGCTGACACGGCCACCGGAAATACTTTGGTTATTGGTTTCGATCCGTTGGGCAATTCCATCCAGAGTCAATCCGAATGCCTTGAGCTTATACGCATCGGTGTTGATTGTCAGAATAGAACGTTCCTGCCCGGAAAGCGCTACTTCTGCAACCCCTTCAATGCGAACCAATTCGTTTCGAACATAACTTTCAGCGATCTTGCGTAACTCTGCCATATCCGTAATGGTTTGGTGGGACATTGAGATTAGCATTACAGGATCTGTATTCGGGTCATGTTGTGTTATGTTTAAAGATTCGATATCGCGGTTGGATGAAAACATAGCCATAGCTTTCTGAAGATCAAGAAAGGCCTCGTCCATGTCCTTGTTTTGGGTATATTCAACCGTTAACCGAGCTGAACCGGCTTTAATAACCGAAGAGACTTGCGTAACATCGCGCTGCCGGATAGCAGTCGATTCCATGTTTTCAAGGAAAAGCTTTTCAATCTCTTCAGGTGGACGTTCGCCGGCTTCAATCTCTACAAAGAGACGTGGAGAATTCATCTTAGGTAATAAATCCACATTCAAACGATCGTATGAAATCCATCCCAGCAACAGGATGGCTAATACAACCATACTTATCGTTACGGGATTTTTTACCGCAAAACTGATTATTTTTCTCATCGATATTTGTATATTATATTAACGGAACTTTATCGAAGTATCCTAACCCGGCTATTCTCACGCAACGTTTCATAACCACGTACAATTAGTTGGTCGTTTTCGTTCAGTCCTTCAAGAATTTCGACATTATCATCGTCTTCAATACCGATTGTTAAAGTCCGTCTAACGGCGACATTTCGCTCAACAATATAAACAAATTTTCTGTCACGTTGCGTTTGAAGCACACTTTTGGGAATAACAATCACATTGTCGGATCTGTCAATAACCACATTGGCATTAACAAACATACCGGCATGTAATTTCAAGGCTGAATTATTAATCTGAATTTTACCTTTGAATGTACGCGTTTCAGAACTGATTGCAGGCGATAGCTCGGAGATCACACCCCGTAAGGTATCGTACTGTAAAGTATAATGTGTAATATTGACCGGTTGATTAACCTGAATGTAACTGATCGCGCTTTCGGGTAGATTGATTTCCATAAATAAATTGGCATAATTCATGATGCCAACCATCGGCTGATTCGAAGCCACCTTAACGTCCGGCGTATAGTGGGGCAAATTCGTAATCACACCGTCGAAAGGCGCTTTGACATTCATTTTCTCCAGGTTGATATTTGCATTGGCCAATTGGTAGCGTGCATTGATGATGTTCAGTTCGGAACTTCTAATTTGGCTTTCAGTTGATCCGCCCATACCCAATAGCTGTTCTTGCTTGACTTTTTCTTGTTCGGAGATATCCAGATTGAGCTTTCTGGATTCAATTTGCTGGTTGTTCTCATATTCTTTATCTTCGAGCCGGATGATAACCTCATCTTTTTTAACGGCATCGCCTAACTTGAAAAGTCTTCCGGTCCGGGGATTGGTCTGAAGCTTGTAAAGACCGCTCATCTCCGAATTAAGTTCAGCGCTACTCGTAGGCAGCGCGTTACCGGATGTATTAAAATACTTGATAATGGATTGGGTAGGATGTATTTCCCGTACGGATACAGGTGTTTCGATTTCATTTCGATTCGTTTCCGGCTGATTGTTACATGCTGCAAGGAAAAATAAAATGAGAGCGCCAAGCGCCATGCTCCCCGATTTCAAATCGAATTGAAAACCGTCTTTGCATCTTAATTTCATGATTGAATAGCGAATGTTATACATTACATTTATATATTTTATAGTTATTAATTCATGTGATTACTTTAGGGTGATTTGATTCAATAATCTCACCGGAACAAGCGGTTTGTCATTTTCAAAATCGTAAAGTGTCCTGACTTTTAAATTCAGTATTTCGGTTTTGTAGCGGATCCTTGCACTGACAAGGTTGGTTTGTGCATTAGAGAGCTGTGCTTGATACTGGCTTATTTGCAATCCCGTCAGGTCGCCTTCCGCATACCTGATCTGATTGAGATCGTAGGTAAGCTGTGTATTTTCAACACTTTTTTGTTGGATGTCGATCTGAGTTCGATAATTATCTAAGTTGCGCAAGGTTCGCCGGATCTCCAATTCGATGTCTACTTTCTCATTTTCATATGCCAATTTGGTGATTGTTTGCGCTGTCTTAGAGGCTTGTATGCGTGCTTTTCGTTGTCCCCAATCAAAAATGGGAATGCTGAAACTGATGGCTACCCTCGGACTCGAAGTTGGGTTATCATACATATTCCCAAATTTCTCATTATCACCTGTTAAGCCGAGTTGAAGTCCGATATTTCCGCTAAACTCATCCTCTGCTTTGGTTCGAATCAGTTCAAATTCAGCTAAATCCATTTCTATTTCGCGTTGGCGTAGTTCCATCCTTGAACTCATTCCTTGTTGCACCGCTTGAGCCTGGTCAATCAACACCGGGCTGACATCAATATTGGGCACTATAACAGTAATCTCTTCAATAAGCGGCATACCCAAAGTTTGTTTGAATTGGTCTTTGGCATTTTCAAGTTCTACCGTACGCTGTTCTACTAACGATTGGGCTTGCGAAAGATTCACCTCTGCCTGAAAAAGTTCTTCTCTTGCCGACAAAGACGCCTCGACCTTCGCCTTTACAATTTCGTAATTGGTCTTTGCATTTGCTAACTCAGCCTGACTAATCGACAGCGTACTTATAGCCATGTAAACTGCATAGAATTGATTGGTAATACTTATTTCCGTATTTAAACGTTGTAAGGCATAACGGATTTCGGCATTTTCATGGTCATATTCAAGGCGCGCAAGCGCCATTTTTTGACGGTTGTAAGTAAAAATCGGCTGGTCAAATCTCAGGTTAAGGTTATTAGTAAATGCTTTGTTGATTGTTTTCTCTCCCCTAATTGTAGTATTATCCTGCCAACTTAATTGATTGCTCAATGAAAGGGTACCGTCAGTTAATAAAATAGGCATTGAGGCCCGGAATTCACCGCTTGACGATAGTGTACTACTAGTATACCACTCCGAGTTGAAGGTATCAAAATTACGTCTTTGTAGATATCCAAACGGATTAAGCGTCAATGAAAACTGAGGTTTTAAAGAAGCGCTTTGAGCAGCCAAATTATAAAGCGACCTTTCAAGATTCAACTTTTGTGTTTTCATACTCGGATTATTCTCTTCCGCAATATCTAACGCCTGCTCAATTGTTAATGCGATTTGTGCAGTCGAGAAAAATGAAAGGGATGCGCAAAAAGCAATTAATCCGATGAGTTTAAAATGTAACTTTTTATGTGTCATATCAATATATATTGTTTGTTTTATTATTTATCATCTGTTTATTCATTTGTAACCCTTGCTAATTCCAAACCATCTCCAGTAGGTTCAGTTTCGCCGGTTGATGCACGCCTGACAATTTTGACAGCATCGGCAGTGACCATACGAATATTGCTAATGTTGTTTGACAATACGACTCTAATGGTGTCTTCGTTGAAAAAATAGGTGCCTAACCTGCTCCAACCGTCCTGGGCGCGTCGTAGATTGAGGTAAGCATCATCTACACCATTATCATATTCGATTTTAAAACGGAGATCCATGGTTCCCCGGCTGTTATTATTTCTGCGAAGTTCTTCCGGCCTGATTACATGGTAAAATAAATCGTAAGTCCCTCCTTTTTGGGGCACAGGTATCTTCCAGGTTGCTGTCTGGCTACCACTTCCGCTCTTAATAACATAAGCGGAGCGAACATGTGTTCCATAATAGAGGGTGTTTGTTGTCAGTGTCCATTGCAGAGGCGGACGCCAAGCTTGCACACCCGAATAGGGAAAAGAGTTATCGCCAACACCTTCCAGCCATTGCGGCAAAAGACCGACGATGTCCGGTTTTGACAATTCAAATAAGCCAATATCTTCGTTATCGACAATCACTTCACCCGGAGCGGTATGAATAATTTTTGACAGTATGAAATCTCCTTCTTGGTCGATCGGAACATTTTGTTCGCGGGCAATATTATTGGCAGGCATATTGATCAGATTCGGCAAATTTGCTGAAATGAGCGTATTCACATTGATAGCGCGCGGCGCTTCTTCCCAAACGTTAACGATAAGCTTTGTTTCGTGCGATGCCAATGATATTTTCCGTCTCGTGCGGGGATCATAATCTTCGCTACGGACGCCAAAGCCTCCGCCGCCACCACCCATAAAAAATGCGTTTCCTCCTCCCCTGTCGCCGCCGCCACCGCCGCCGCCTCCGCCGAAAAGGATTTCAAGATTGACCACCCCGTCATAATCGGAGTCGTTCGTAAGTTGTATCTTTGTGACATAAACTTCTACATCACGGTTGATGATACGTGTTATTTCCGGCTGCCCGATTATATAAACAGGCAGAGCCGTCGGAGTATCCCATTGGGCTACAGGCGAGATCAAATCTACACCTGAAATCCGGCTCATGTTATCCAGTAAATCTTCGAAACGGAGATTATTAAAACGATTTTGATTTAAATAAGCGCGTAAAGAATCGCGAAACTCCAAATTCCCGACTTTAAGCTCAGCAGGAGCAAACAAAACATTTGCTTTCTGTGATATGATATTATTTAACAAATCACGTTGGTTGGGGTCTGTCAGCAAATCCTTAAATGGATATTTTTGAATCAATAAGTTGGCTTTTTCATTATTACTAATCCCATTCATCTGCCTCATCATATTATTGTCTTGCATATCTTGGAGATATAATTCAATAAGACGGTTGGCTATCGTCCAATCGGACGAAAAAATATTATACCGGAAATTATACAATTGCGGGAATAGAA
>JAIRJR010000193.1 GCA_031260575.1 Tannerella sp. | reverse complement strand
TATATCGACTGTAAACTGTACGGACAAAATAATCGACTGATCATTCATCTGACCAACCTGACAGGAACCAACATTTCAGGTTATTTGGATGAGTTTGTTCCTGTCGGTCCTTATACTGTCACATTAGATACTCAAGGCTTAAAACCAAAAAGTGCATTTCTGGCCGTTCAAAACAAGAAAGCGCCCATGAAGGTACAAAACGGTAAAATCTCCATTTCCGTCGATCAAATCACAGATTTTGAAATGCTGGTGATTGAATAACATTTCAATGATTAAAACAAAATAAAAAAACAATTTATGAAGAGAAGAAATTTTTTAGAAAAAAGTATCGCCTTGGGAGGCGGAATTGCAGCAACTTCAATGTTGCCGGGGTATACGCTCAAGGCCGGCGAAACGAGTAGCATAGATTTAACCGGTGTCGCTAATGATCAAAGTTTTGATGTCATTGTCGTCGGAGGCGGTACCGGGGGAGTTTTAGCAGCCATTGCAGCGGCAAGGACAGGCGCAAAGACCGCCCTCGTGGAAATGAAAGGGTATACCGGAGGTACCGTTACAGAAGGCGGCACAACGCTCCATAGTTTTTTCAATCTCTGGAAAGCATTTCCGGGCGTCGAAAAACGGCAAGTGATTAAAGGTATTCCCCAAGAAATTATTGACCGATTATTAAAAGTAGGCGGTACGGCAGGTCACTGTGAGATGGCGAAAAACTATGGTTACGATTCGGTATGTACAAACGTAGATGTCGAAATGTATAAAATGGTTACCATGCAGATGCTTCAGGAAGCCGGCGTTTATCTATGCCTGAACACCGTGATGACCGGCGTGGTTAAACAACGGCAAAAGATTACCGGCGTCGTAGTCGAAAATCATGCAGGCCGTGAGATATTCCACGGAAAAATGTTTATTGACGCAAGCGCATACGGCGATTTGTGTGGCCATGCCGGCGCCAAATGGACAAATCCGAACGACCACGCCGTTTGTAATTCGATGGGTATCGCCAATGTTGATTTGGATCGTTACTATGCTTTCTTAGTTGAACACGATGCGGTAAATGATGTCGCTTTCGGAAGCTACGATGGCTATGTCAACCAGATCATACGCCTGGGAGCAAGAACACAAAATTTACCGGAAGCATTGCGGGCGGAGTTACGGAAAGCGCCTGCAGATCTTTCGATGACTACAGCGCTTCACAAAAATTATCTTATGTTTGTCAAGGTCAATACACGGCTGCCGTCAAGCCCGTTGAGCCGCGACGAGATAACGCAGGCTGAAATAACAATCCGTAATAATATGTATCAAGCGCTTGAAGTATATAAAAAACATATGCCGGGCTATGAAAGAGCATTTATTACACGAACCAGCCCGACGCTGACTATCCGGCGCGGACGTCTTATTGAATGCGATTACGATTTATCGAACGAAGAGATCGTGAATTGCCATAAATTTGATGACGACGTCTTTGTGTACGGCTTTCACGATATGGCGCCACGGCCTCAATATCAATTGAAAAACGGAGGTACGTATGGCCACCCGTACAGGGCATGTTGTGTGAAAGGCTTTGACAACCTGTATGCCATAGGCATGCTGATCACGAATGCTTTTGAAGCACACATGGCAACCCGCAATACCGTAAGCTGCATGGCAATGGGGCAATCTTTCGGAACGGCGGCAGCCATGTGTGCAACGAAAAATCTTGGCATTCGTGCACTACCGTACACTGATTTGAGAGCACAATTAGAAAAGGATGGCGTATATTTTGAGAAATAATTTTTTGACATCGCCTATGTTTCATTCGAAAATTTAACGTACTTTTGTTGGAAAAATGTGATATATAAAGAATCATTCATGGAACAGGTTCGTATACTTCCGATAGGGATACAATATCCTTTTAAAAGCATTTTACGGCGTTCTGAAAAGTTCCGGACAATATTTGCGATTTCAATTCCTGACAGGTGTTACCAAATTTACACAGATGAGCGTATTTAGCGAATTAAACCATTTGGTGGATATCAGTTTCAAACAAGATTTTACTTCTTTGTGCGGTATCACGAAGAATGAACTGTTACAATTTCTTACGCCGGAATTGAAAGTATTGGCAAACAAACAAAAAATGACTTTTGGAGAAACTGTCAATAAAATGACATATCAATATGACGGTTATCATTTTGCCTCAAAAACTGAAGGTGTGTTTAATCCGTTTATTGTATTGAACGTATTGAAATTCAGCGACTTTGAAAAGTATTGGTTTCAGACGGGCACACCTACTTATTTAGTTGGCTTACTGAAAGAAAGCGATTATGACTTACGTTTACTGATGGATGGAATCGAAGGAAAACCTTCTGCTTTTATCGAATATCGGGCAGATGCGAATAAGCTAAGTGTATTTTTGCTCTCGAATTTAATCGGACGTTTTTTATAGACGATCACAACTGAGAATAATATATGTTCAACAAATAAAACCTTGTGCCTATGAGAAATAATCAATAAACAAATCTAAACCATTGAGTGGCAAGCCATTCTTCATTATCAAAATCAAAGAATATTTTTTTAATTTTTAATT
>JAIRJR010000159.1 GCA_031260575.1 Tannerella sp. | reverse complement strand
TATTTGTTTTGCCTGTATGTCACAAAGTTGAATAGCAACCGGTCGCGAATATCCAACCGCGCACGGTAATAAGCCGTACCGGTCATTTTCCGCACATCGGCGCTTTTAAAATCGCCCGACTGCAATTGTTTCAATGTCTTGGGAAATGTCTTTTCAACAGACTGAATGTCTAAATCATTGTGATACAATATGTCGAACATGCTTTTCTATAAAATTAAATAATAATCTCTACCAACGTTGTTTTCCCTGCTCCAGTTGGCCCAAGCAAAGCGACAAATCCGCCCGCTTGTATGTCGAACGAAACGCCGCGTACCGCTTGTACGCTTTTGAAAGACTTATGTATATTCTTTACTTCAATCTGTACCATCACTGTAAACGTCGATGCAAAGATAGTTCTTTTTAGGGAAACCACAGTTTTTGATTCCCGGATTCACAACTTCCTGAGCCATCCGATCGTTTTTTTTAACAGCGGAAAAACGAAACAAAGATAAGGAGTGTTTCTCAATCCGACGTATCGGATTAAATTATTGCATAATTGAATGATTGTGACTGCAAAAAAATAAAAAATAATATTATGCTTGGATAAAATAATAATTTCACCTACTTTTGTGCCTATAGATTAATCAAAATGACTCACTAAGGAAACCGTTGTCACACAAATAAATATACTTCATATGAGACCGAACAAATTATTAGTCGCTTTTCTCGCAGGAATGATGGGGATTTGGGTATGCGGCCAAACTAAAGCCGCTGATGTCGTCTTCAACAAAGACACTGTCCTTACAATCAGTTCTTTACTTAAAAATGACCGTTATTTTCGGCTTGCAGCACAACGCATTGAAGCCGATCAAAATGAGCAAAACCGCAATTTGTTGTTTCAACAATTATTTGATGATGCAACTGCTGTTTACCGGTTGCAGGAGGAACTTGAATGGCTGAATATGGATGCAATCCGTTTAGCTTTTGCCGATATGAAACAGTCGAAATCATATAATCCTGCGAAATACCAACCTTTGATGACTGAGTTGGAGCAACTTGTTAAAAAGGGATTCGACGGGATTTTCCAATTGGACAGGAAGGCGATACAAAATGCCGAAAAAGCATTAGCAAACAAGCGGGCGATCTTGATGTCAAACCCCTTGCTTGACGGCGACAAAATTGTTGCCACCCGTTTTAAAGTCGGTAACAATGCCAGGCAAATCATGGCGCCTGCTTTGGGGACGCAGGCGAATAACTGGAGCAACCAGCAGTCGGCACAACGAAGCGGTTTAGATGCAGAAATCGTTGAAATGACCAACCTGCGCGATCAAATCAAACTACGAACTGTACATCAACCTCAAAACAAAGCCTCAGTTGCCGACTTGAAAATGCATTGGGAGGGCGACAGGGTAATGTTTACATCCATTTTACCCGACAGGCGCTGGAGTGTATTTGAAGTTAAGCTGGATGGTTCGGGTCTGAAACCTTTGGTCGAAACCATCGAGCCAGATCTTGAATTTTTTGATGGCACATACCTGCCCGACGGACGCGTGATTATCAATTCGAATATCGGATATCACGGTGTGCCGTGTGTCAATGGAAGCGATCCGGTGGGGAATATGGTATTATATGATCCAAAAAATAAAAATATGCGCCGCCTGACATTCGACCAGGATGCAAACTGGAATCCGGTGATCATGCACAATGGACGTGTGATGTATACGCGTTGGGAATATACCGACCTGACACACTACTATTCGCGTATCGTGATGCACATGAATCCCGACGGTACGGAAAATAAAGCATTGTTCGGTAGCGGATCGATGTTTCCGAACAGCACATTCGATGTACAACCCCTTCCGGGACATTCGTCCGCTTTTGTCGGTATCATTTCGGGGCATCATGGCGTTGCCCGTTCGGGTCGTTTGCTTCTTTTCGACCCAATGAAGGCGCGTAAAGGCGTAGAAGGGGTGATGCAAGAGATTCCGCACCGGAACCGTCCGGTCGAAAATCTGATCAAAGACGAGTTGGTGAACGATGTATGGCCGCAATTTATCAAGCCGGTACCATTAGACGATAAATATTTCCTGGTTTCCGCCAAACTGTCGCCCGACGATTTATGGGGTATCTATTTAGTTGATGTATTTGACAATATAACCTGTGTGGTTAAACAGGAAGGCGAAGGATTTATCAGTCCGATTCCGGTACGCAAAACGACCATTCCCCCCGTCATTCCCGACCGTGTCAAATTGAATGACAGGGAAGCGACCGTCTTTATCCAGGATATTTACGAGGGCGAAGGCTTGCGCGGCGTTCCGCGAGGCATAGTGAAAGAACTTCGCATCCATGCCTACGAATATGCCTATGTAGCTTCACCTTCGGATCATTATGCACAGGGAATACAGAGTGGATGGGATATCAAACGCTTACTGGGAACTGTTCCTTTAGAGGCAGACGGGTCGGCGATCTTTAAGATTCCCGCCAACACGCCGATTTCCATTCAACCATTAGACGAGGATGGTGCCGCAATCCAATGGATGCGCAGTTGGTTTACTGCGATGCCGGGTGAAGTCGTTTCGTGCGTAGGATGCCACGAAGACCAGAATCAAATCGCCATCCCCAAACGGGTGATCGCCTCTCAAAAAGCGCCTGTCCCATTGACCAAACCCGAAGGGGGTGTTCGTTCGTTCACTTTCGATTTAGAGATGCAGCCCATCCTTGACAGGGCTTGTATCGCTTGTCATACCGGCGAAGGTCGCGCCTTCGATTTGCAAGGCACGAAAAAAGACCGGAGAGGATATGGCATCGCTTACCTGAATCTACATCCGTATGTACACCGCCAGGGACCGGAAGCCGACATCATTGTATTGCAACCATACGAATACCATGCCAATACAAGCGAATTGGTGCGCTTGCTCAAAAAAGGACACTACAATGTGACTTTAACCGATAAAGAATGGCGGACATTGTATAACTGGATCGATTACAATGTGCCCGATAAAGGGACCTTTGAAGCAACAGCCTACGATAGATTGCCTTTCAGAGGTTTCAACCAAGTCGAACGGCGCATCGAATTAGCCAACAAATATGCTTTAGAATCGGGAGTCGACTGGAAAAAAGAGATCGCCGATTATGCAATTTATTTAAAATCACAAGGTGAAATTACCCCTGTCAGACCGGAGAGATCCCCGCGCGCTGAAACCAATGCTATCATGGTGGAGGGTTGGCCTTTCAATGCGGCAGACATTCCTTCGATGATCAAAAATTCAAACCGTACGATGGAAATAGAGATTGCGCCCGGCGTTAAAATGAAATTTGTATATATACCTGCCGGTCAATTTGTGATGGGAAGCAATCAGAGCAGGCAGCCCGATGTATCGCCTGCCGCTCCTGTAAAAATCGAAAAACCTTTTTGGATGGGCGAAATGGAGATTACCAATGAACAGTATAACGTACTGGTACCCGGACATGATAGCCGTTATGTCGATCAATTTTGGAAAGACCACGTGAACGCCGGATATCCCGCCAATCTTCCAAATCAACCGGTCATCCGGGTAAGTTATGAAGATGTGATGGATTATTGCAGGAAATTGAGTGAAAAGACCGGACTCAATATTACGTTACCTACTGAAGCTCAGTGGGAATGGGCATGTCGAGCAGGCAGTGATCAAGACTTTTGGTTCGGCGAACTGAATACCGATTTCAGTAAGTTCGACAATTTGGCAGACACCCAATTAAGTAAAATGGCTGTGACCGGCATCGACCCTCAACCGATGAGACCGGATAATGCCTGGTTTCCGTATTATAATTTCATTCCCAAAGCTGAAACCATCGACGATGGCTATATGCATCAGGTCGCTTCAAGTACATTCCAACCAAATCCATTCGGTTTGTTCACGATGCACGGAAATATTGCCGAATGGACACGCTCCGATTACCTGCCTTACCCATATACAGATGATTCGCAAAAAACTTCTCCTTATAAAGTTGCACGCGGAGGCTCATATATCGAACGTCCGATATTTGCAACTGCCTATACCCGAAAGGCATACTATCCCTGGCAAAGGGTATTTAATGTAGGGTTCAGGGTGATTATTGAAGAATAAACATGGATCAATTAAAGAAAATTTTTTCTTCGTATGCGACGATGATCGTATTGTTGGCGCTCTATGCAATCAGCATGGCGGTCGCCACATTTGTTGAGAAAAGCCAAGGTACTACTTTTGCCAAGGTGCTGATTTATTATTCTCCCCTCTTTTTCCTGATTCAATTCTTGCTTGTTATCAATTTTGTAATGATTGTATTCCGATACAAATTTTTTAAACATAAGCGTTGGGGATTGATTTGGATTCATTTTTCCTTTATCATCATCCTGTTGGGAGCGATGACCACCCACATATCCGGCAAAGAAGGTATTTTGCATTTGCGTGAAGGAGAAATCACAAATCAGGTTATGGTTCATACAAATCGAGGACAAAGCCTTATCACATTGCCGTTTAAAGTGGAATTAGTCAAATTTACCCTGACGCGCTACCCCGGTTCGATGAGTCCTTCGTCGTTTGAGAGCGAATTGATTGTACATGTCGACGGAAAGACCCGCAACGAACGGGTATATATGAATAATGTACTGGATGTGAAAGGATACCGTTTCTTTCAGGCATCCTACGACGCCGATGAAAAAGGCACTGTTTTGTCGGTCAATCAAGATGTTGTAGGCCGAAATCTGACATACGCGGGCTATTTACTATTGGCAATAGGCTGTATCTTATGCCTGACCGGAAAGCATACGCGCATCCGCTCACTATTCAAACAAATGAAAACCATTACCATCATGATGGTGTTGATGGTCTGCAACTTGACTTTACAAGCCGCAACTACACCCGGATCGATGACTGCCGTTATCCAAAAAAATGCCATTCCCCCTAAACATGCCGGACGCTTCGGCGAAATCCCTGTCCAGTCGACCAACGGACGAGTCATCCCGTTGAATACTTTTTCGTCCGAAATATTACGCAAACTGTCTAAAAACACCCGTTTCGGGACACTCAATTCCGACCGGTTTCTACTCAGCCTCTTCGCTATGCCCGAAATGTGGATGCACGTTCCATTGATACACCATTCGAACGATATGATTGCAGCGTTTTTTAGTCTACCGGCTAACGCATGTGCTTATGTAGATATGTTTCATGAGGATGGATCGTATATCTTACAGACCGGATTGAATGAAGCCTTCCAAAAGATGCCTGCCGAGAGAACAGGATTTGATAAGGAAATCATCAAATTGGATGAAAAAGTCAATATCTTACATCAACTGTTCGAATTTCAATTGATACGGCTTTTTCCAAAAACAGGCGACCCCGCACAACAATGGTTTGCTCCCGGAGATGATTTATCGGTTTTCAGCGGACAGGATTCCATGTTCGTAACGCGTATTTTTGACTGGTATATTTCGGAAGTTCAAGGCGCAATCAAATCGGGCGACTGGAGTAAGCCGGATGAGATATTGGATATGATATCAACCTATCAGACAGCCAAAAACAATATTCCTGACTTTGATTTCCAAAAGATCGCCCTGGAATTAAAATACAATAAATGGGATATATTTCGTTGGTGTAAAACCGGTTATTTATCATTAGGCGGACTGCTGTTATTGTTTGCCTTTCTTTCATTTTTTAAATACCGAGTTCATAGACGTTTGATTACCAAATTATTGGGAATAGGAGTTTTGATAATCTTCCACTTTCACATGTTGGGAATGGGCATGCGATGGCAAATCAGCGGTTATGCTCCATGGAGCAATTCGTACGAAACCATGATTCTGATGGCCTGGGCTACAGTATTCGCGGGATTGTTATTTGCACGGAAAAGCCTGATCACATTTGCTTTAAGTACGATCTTTGCCGGTATCATTCTGATCGTATCGAGTTTGAACTGGATGGATCCTCAAATCAATCCGTTAGTTCCGGTCTTAAAATCACCCTGGCTGATGTTTCATGTGGCTATTCTGATGGCGGCGTATGGTTTTTTCGGCATCAGTTTTTGTATCGGGTTCGTTAATTTATTGATCATGTCTTTGATGCGAAAAGAAAAAAATGCAGTGTTTAATGGAACGATACGCGAATTAAGCATCATCAATGAAATCTCACTGATAATCGGCTTGATACTGATGACCGTAGGCACATTTATGGGCGCTGTGTGGGCCAACGAATCGTGGGGGCGTTACTGGGGTTGGGATCCCAAAGAAACCTGGGCACTGATTACCATGATTGTATATGCGATGGTTACCCATCTCCACTTACTCCGCAAGTGGTACGATTTATGGTTGATCAATCTTTGTTCGGTTATTGCATTCTCCTCAGTTCTAATGACATATTTTGGCGTCAATTATTTTCTGAGCGGTATGCATTCGTACGGCTCCAGCGGACAAACCGGCAATATCTATGTTTACCTGTGCGGAGCCGGCATTACAATCGCGCTATTAGCCGTTTTTTCAAGAAAAAATCACAATCAAAAACCGCTATCTCCATCTTGATATGATTCAAGGATTCAAGGATTCAATAATTCAATTATTCAGTTATTCAGTTATTCAGTTACTCAATTATTCAGTTACTCAAAACCCAAACCCATCAATCTTAACCTCTATCTTCTCTTCTTCCGGAGGCAATTGGGCGATCAGGTGTACTTGATTGGGCACAACGATAATTGCCCGATGCGGAGTGATTACCGGGCAGATTGATTCACAACCCCCGCAACCGATACATAAATCCGGTTCTATTTGGGGAATGGTCAAAGTTCCTTTGTAGGGAACCATGTGTACCGCTTGTGTCGTGCAGTGTTCCGAGCATGCCCCACAACTTGTTTCTTCCGAATGTACGATACATAGGTTGAGATGAAGGCGGGCTATTCCCACCTGAATCGTTTTCTTTTCTTCTTCCGTGACCCGTTGGATTGCGCCGGTTGGACAAACTTCGGTACAAACCGTACATGCGTAATTGCAAAAACTATTCATAAACGACATGTAAGGCTTTAATAAATAACCAAATCCGTATTCGAATCCGGCCGGACGGAGTACATTACTCGGGCATCGGGTCACACATAAATGGCAAGCCGTACATTTCTCCTTGAAATGGGTGAGACTCAGCGAGCCGGGAGGGGTGACAGGGCCTTGATAGTTTTCGTCATGCGACCCATGCTGAAGCTGTTGCCGTCCGAATCGGCGATGGATGCCTCTCCCATTATTTGGGCGGGTATGATCATGCTGCTGTTTGGCATTCAATATGGCAACCGGCAATGTGGTTGCAATGGCGGCACTTGTGGCAATGAATGACCTTCTGCCGGTATCGGTTGCCGTAGAGATGTGACGCATCCCAACAGGATGCCATACATTCATCACCATACTATGGGTTGGGGGTTCTGAAGTGACAGGAAGTATCCTCTTTCTACGATCAATATATTGTATCGCTCCTTTTCTGCAGGAAGATATACAATTAAAACACCCCACACACCTTGACATATCTATCGACATATTGTCCGTACAGATCGCCTCCGCCTTGCATGTTTGCACACAGGCTTTGCATCGCGAACATCGATCGCCTGATATAGCAATCCGGAAGAATGAATATCGGGAAACCAAACTCAACAATGCCCCAACCGGGCATAATGTATTGCAAAACAAACGCCCGCGCATGATCACCATCGCAATAAAAACAACCAGCGCCACCCCGGCGGTAATAGTTGAAATAATGGTAACCGTTTGAATGGATGTATGTATCAATGTATAATTTCCTGATTTATTCAGAATACCTGCCAAAATATTGTTGAACCAGAATGTAACGGGGCGAAACAAATTGGCTGCTATCCGCCCGAAGTTACTGTATGGGTCAAGCAATGTACACAGTTCCATGAATCCGAAAAGAGCTAAACCACCTGTCAAAACCAACAAGATATATCGCAACCAATTGTGAGCCTTATGATAACGAAACCGGTGACTACCCTTTTTCTTCTTTTTCCCAATGCAAAACAGGCGATTGATGATATCCTGAAGTACGCCTGCCGGACAAAGAACCGAACAGTAAATCCGTCCGAATAATAACGTGATAATAAATAAGATAATAACCCAAATCCATATGCCGTTCAATATCGCAGGAAGCAATTGGATCTGACCCATTATATGCCAATGAATGGGCAGATTATTGGAAGGAAGTATAAAGAAAAGGCTGAGTGGGATAAAAAATAGTATTGCGAGCAAAACCCGCAATACTTTTAAACAATTCAAAGATTTCATCTATTTGATGATTACAACTGTATACGCCTGATGTCTAAATTATCCAATTTGGTTGTGCCCAATTTTAATGCTTCACCTTTACCGATATGGCTGGCTTCCTCCAACGTCAAGGGCTTAACCTGGTTGTACATACGCAATGCTGCCGTATCGGCGGCCACGATATCGGTCGATGCGATAAGCGATTTGACGGTTGTAACATCGGCTTCACTTCTGCCTTGGGGACCGTTCTGATGTACAATGCGATAGGCATCAACAATATTCAGTACGGGTTTTTTCGACCATGTGCAAACGTCGGCAATACATTGTTGCAGGTCATTACTATGGAACGCCCGTCTGTCCCAGACAATACCCATGTAGTTTTTCATCGCACAAGTGAATTTGGTGCCTCCATGGTGCTTTAAGACAGGCACATTGAACCAAACATCCGCATCCAACAATGCTTCATGTATTTTGGCTTTTTTGAGCGTTACTCCTTGAGGCAGTTCCACTTCCTTGTAATATTTTTCCTCGTTTCCCGGAACAATGACCCCGCCGGCGGCTTTCACAGCATCAGCAATACCGCTCGCTGCATAACATTTTTCCATGGTATCACAAGTATTGTCAAACACCGTCACCTTCGAAGCGCCGGCTGCCAAACATTTTTTTACCAACTCTGATACAATCAACGGATTGGTATTTCCGGCCCGTTCCGGCACGCGATCCCAACCGATATTCGGTTTAATCACCACTTTCTGCCCTTTTTTTACAAAAACACCGATTCCACCCAACTCTTCAAGCGCCCTGTTCAATAGCTGAACCGGTTCGCCACCCATAACCGCTACGATATGCGGTGCGGCTTGAACCACCATAGCGTTGGAATTCAAAGCAGCCTGTAAACCATCAAAATTAAGTGTCAAGGCCGCTCCCGCACCGGCCACTGCGCTTTTCTTTAAAAAATCACGACGTTTCATTTTATATATTATTAAAGTATTGTTTAACAATTTTGTGCAAAAATAGATAATCTCTCAATTGTAAACAAACATTTCCGATGAAATATGATATCAGACTAATTTTTAGCGTTTTTTAATCAGAATAGGATGGCTTTCATCTGCGTCGTTTCGTCATTCGCGTTCGCCTCTTCTTTTTCAAATCAGGCAGGAACCAGGCAACTAAACCCAATAAAGGCATGTATGCGCATAGATGATAGATGGTTTCGATTCCGTGCTGATCGGCAATCTTACCCAATATTGCAGATGCAATACCTGCTACGCCGAAGGCAAAGCCATAAAACAAACCGGATATAAGACCTAATTTGCCCGGAAGTAATTCCTGGGCGTAGACAATGATGGTGGGAAATGCCGATGACAGGATAAAACCGGTACAAAAACTCAAAATGATTGTCCAGAGTAAGTTGGCGTGGGGCATCATCAATGCAAAGGGCGAAGCGCCGAGTATAGATATCCAAATCACATACTTGCGACCGATTTTGTCGCTGACCGAACCTCCAATCATCGTACCTATGGCGGTAGCACTCAAAAAAACAAATAACAATATCTGGGAATATTGTATGGTGATGCCGAATTTTTCTATCAGGTAAAATGTATAATAACTATATAAACTGGTCATATAAATATATTTGGAAAAAATCAATGCCGAGAGGATAACAATCGAGAAGACCGTTTTTCCGATTGGAAACGGCGGTTGATCTCCCTGATTGACTTTGCCGTTTTTATCTGCCATCAATTGTAATGTTTTTTTATGCCATTTACTGACAGGGATTACGATGATTAGACCCAACAATGCCAAGAGAGAAAAACAAGACATGTATTGCCGTCCGAACGGAGACACAAAAAAGGCAATCAATAAAGGACCGAATGAACCGCCCAGGTTGCCTCCAACCTGAAAAAGTGATTGTGCCATTCCGCGCTTTCCGCCGGCTGCCAACGATGTCAATTTAGCAGCCTCAGGGTGGGTGACCGACGATCCTAAACCTATTAAAAATACTGAAACATAAACCATCAAAATGTCAGATGCAAATGCTATGGATATCAAACCTGTCATGGTGAAAATCATACCCGTATACAATGACCAAACCGCCGGCTTTTTGTCAAAATAAAATCCGATAAAGGGTTGGAAAACCGATGCTGCCAACTGATAGACCAAAGTGATTAAACCGATTTGAGCAAAACTTAATTGCAAGTCAGCCTTTAATAGTGGATAAGAGGCTGAAAGTAATGCTTGCAGGGCATCGTTCAAACAATGGATCGCACTTAATGCAATTAGCATACGAAAGGCAGTTCCGGCTTTTGGTTCTGAAGAGGACATGATTGAAAAATAAAGGCACAAAATTATATATTTTCTGCGACTGCGTTGATTTTTTTATTAATTTCGTGACGTTTATCAAAAAGTAGTTATAAAAATCAAATCATGCGATTCTATTTTGACTTGTTTTATTCGTTTTTTAAAATCGGCGCTTTTACGTTGGGCGGAGGATATGTGATGATTCCATTGATCGAAAAAGAGATGGTTCAAAATAAGAAATGGATTCAGCAAGAAGATTTTACAGATATGCTCGCGCTTGCCCAATCCGCTCCGGGGCCTATAGCAATCAATACTGCCGTTTTTGTCGGATATAAACTCAGAAAGCTTAAGGGGCTTATTGTTTCTGTTTCGGGCGTTGCGTTACCGGCGTTTGTGACGATTCTTTTGGTAGCTGTTTTTTTTAACAGCATTAGGGAAAACCCTATCTTTGAACGGATTTTTTCAGGGATTCGTCCGGCAGTGGTCGCATTAATCATTGTGCCTGTAGTCAATATGCTGAAAAAAGGTGGTTTCCGGTTCGGGATCATAACCATTGCCGCAGCCTCAGCATTGGCAGTATGGGGATTAAACATTTCGCCCGTATGGGTTATGGCGGGGGCAGGGGTTATGGGGTTGGTGTATGGGAAATTTAGAATTAAGAATTAAAAAATAAGAGTTTATTCAGTTATTCCGTTATTCAATTATTCAGTTATTCATAATTGCCATGCTTGAAATATACATAGACCTGTTTATCACCTTCTTCAAGATCGGACTATTCGGTTTCGGGGGGGGCTATGCGATGCTGTCCATGATTCAATACGAAGTGGTTGAAGCGCATAATTGGCTGAATGTAGCTGAATTTACCGATATAGTGGCTATTTCGCAAATGACACCGGGACCCATTAGCATCAACGCCGCAACGTATATCGGCTACACGGTAACAAACGGAAACGTATTCGGTTCGATCATTGCCACATTCGCTGTCTGTCTACCCTCGATCATCATTATGGTTTGTATGTGCCGGTTCTTTTTCCTGTTTAAAAACAACCGGTATGTAGCTGCAGCATTATTATGGATGAAACCTGCAGCCATCGGTTTGATTGCCGCCGCAGCCCTTCTGTTGATGAACAGTCATAATTTCATCGACTGGCGAAGCATTGTTATCGCAACCTTCATTTTTATTTTATCCCATTTCTTCAAAATTGGCATTATCAGGCTGATCGTGGTCGCA
Organism: Tannerella sp.; assembly: GCA_031260575.1. Lineage (GTDB taxonomy): Bacteria > Bacteroidota > Bacteroidia > Bacteroidales > Tannerellaceae > Tannerella. The sequence continues at coordinate 894 of JAIRJR010000159.1, read as the reverse complement.
GGGTTAACCGGATATTTGCTGTTTTAAAAAGAAATCATAAAATAATTTTATAATTTTGCCAATTGTAGAAGTTAATTCACATAATCATAACAGATGCGATATGTTTTTTCACTGATTTGTTTGTTCTTAACTATTTCACCGGTGGTTAAGGCGCAACAAATGGTAACCGGTCAAATAACCGATGGAACAGATGGTATGCCGGTACCCGGTGTTGCAATTTTTATTGCCAATACATCAATTGGTACTTCTTACGATGAATACGGGAACTATTCGATTACAGCTCCGGGAGTGGGAAGTTTTGACCTGGAAACGGTTCAAGTCAATATAGAGTCACCTTTGTATTTGGCATGTGTTTCCGAGCCTGTTACTGACCGAATGATTGAAAATACCTACAATACAATTTTTGGAGGGAATGCGACATTTCCGGTATCGATACTTATGCCGCAACAAATTACGATTTATTCGGATGGAACTTACACAGGGCTTATGGAAGTGCAAGAGTATCGAAATTCGATTATTGGATTGTCGTCAGTATTGCCTGTAGAATACGCCGCCACAGTTGGCAAGGCCACAGGTTTTGATGATATAGTGACACATAAAACAACGGATGATTTTCGCAATTCCAATGAAAACAAGGTTTCGGGGCAGGATTTAGACGGTGAGCTAAGCAAGCTGATTCCTTTCATCCGGGCATTGAATGAATTTGCAAAAAACATCCCACAAGAAAAGGTATACCTGCATTTCGACAATACAAGTTACTATCAGGGCGACAATATCTGGTTTAAGTGTTATGTTGTTACTTCAGGACAGCACCAACTAAGCCATTGGAGTAAAACACTGTATGTCGAACTGTTGAATCCGGGCGGCGAAATCGTTGACAAACGGACATTGAAA
>JAIRJR010000399.1 GCA_031260575.1 Tannerella sp. | reverse complement strand
GGTAACCATCACAGCAACAGGCGGCGGCCAAACATCGACCGAAACGATTGAGATCGATGTACGCAACCCGAATCCACCCGTCATTTCTTCGGTAGATAAAATATTGAACGCAGGCGAATCTTCTTCATTTGATTATCAATTGGATAGTGGTTATGACGCCAATTGGGTAAAATTTGAAGTATCACGCATTCCTTCGGTCGACATTAGCAGGCGGTTCGACTTCCTGTACGATTATCCGCATTATTGTTCCGAACAACTCACTTCGCGTGCGCTTCCATTGTTGTTTATCACACAGTTTAAGGACACGGACAATCAGGAGATGGAGGTGATCAAAAAGAATGTACGCGAAGCCATTACGCAATTATATGGCCGGCAGTTGACAAACGGCGGAATCGTATATTGGCCGGGTAACTCGTCGGCAAACGACTGGATCACTTCCTATGCCGGTAGTTTCCTTGTATCGGCCAAAGAGAAAGGGTACGATGTCAACGAGGGCGTTATCAACCGTTGGCGAACTTATCAGCGCAACCTTGCGCAAAACTGGCGGGCGGGTAATCGCGATAACCGGCGTTATGCCTACGACCAGTCCGATTTAGATCAGGCTTACCGCCTGTATACATTGGCGTTATCGGGAGCGCCCGAGATGGGAGCCATGAACCGGATGAGGGAAATAAAAGATTTGTCGCAACAGGCAAGATGGAGTCTGGCGGCAGCATACGCGCTTGCAGGCAGAGTGAATGTAGCCAATGAGCTTGTTTTTAATGCTTCGATGGAAGTCGAATCTTATTCGTCGAATAACTCCACTTACGGCTCGTCCGACCGCGACGAAGCGTTGATACTCGAGGCATTGGTATTGATGGGCAAAGACAGGGAAGCCTTCCGGCATGCACAAAGCGTATCGCAAAATCTGTCGCGCGAACGATCGTTCACAACGCAATCGACGGCATGGTCGTTGGTTGCTATGGGGCGTTTGGCCGAAAAAACATCAGGTTCGCTCGATTTCAACTGGACTTTAAATGGCGCCAACCAACCGGCGGTAAAATCGGCCAAAGCAATATTCCAGAGGGAACTACCCACAAAGCCCGAATCGGGAACCATCACAATCAACAATACCGGCAGCGGCTTGTTGTATGTGAATGTGGTGTCGAAAACAAAACCTTTGCGCGATTCATTGCCCGCAATCGAAAGCAATATCCGTCTGGAAGTCAGTTATACCCTTATGAACGGCGCCCCGCTCGACGTGTCGCGCCTGAAACAGGGAACCGACTTGGTTTCAGTCGTTAAGGTAACAAATATCAGCGGAGTAAACAATTACACCGACCTTGCGCTGACACAAATCATACCTTCGGGCTGGGAAATCTACAACGAACGCATGATCAGCCCCGACGATGCCGATCAGGCAGCCGATGCGCCCTACAACTACCGGGACATCCGCGACGATCGCGTCATGACCTACTTCGACATCAATCGCGGACAGTCTAAAACCTTCCGTGTCAGAATGATGGCTTCATACGCCGGCTCCTTTGTTTTTCCGGCGATACAATGCGAAGGCATGTACGACACAAACGTATCTGCACGAACAAGGGCAGGCAGGGTGGTTGTCGATCCATAAGATTTAAATGATAAATCAATAATCAAAGAATAAATGAAACAGACTCCTTTTACCGGTATTCACTACCGGCTTGGCGCAAAAATGCAGGAATTTGCAGGTTTCGATATGCCGATTGAATATTCGGGTATCTCCGACGAACACAATACCATAGTCAATGGCGTAGGCGTGTTCGACGTTTCGCACATGGGTGAATTTTGGGTTACAGGGACGCATGCGCAGGCTTTTGTCCAAAAGATCACTTCCAACGACATCGCAAATCTGCCGGTTGGAAAAATACAATATACTTGTTTTCCAAACGAAAAAGGCGGAATCATCGACGATTTATTGGTATATCACTATGGAGTAGAAAAGTATATGCTCGTAGTGAATGCCTCCAATATTGAAAAAGACCGGGAATGGTGTCTTCTAAATAACACTGAAGGCGCTGACTTTCTGAATGCTTCCGACGATATTGCCCAGTTGGCGATACAAGGTCCGTTGACGATTAAAACTTTGCAGAAACTGACGGATATCGACCTGTCAACCATACCTTATTATTCTTTCATAGAAGGGAAAATGGCCGGAACAGATAATATGATCATCTCAAATACCGGTTACACCGGCTGTGGCGGTTTTGAACTGTATTTTGATCCGCAATATGCGGAGCAAATATGGAATGCCATTTTTGAAGCCGGCGCTGAATTTAACATCAAACCTGCCGGATTGGGCGCCCGCGATACGCTCCGTTTGGAAGCCGGTTTTCCACTGTATGGCAATGAATTGGACGATGACACTTCGCCTCTTCAGGCCGGATTGGGCTGGATCACCAAATTTACCCAAGGGAATCATTTCATCTCACGTCCGCTATTGGAAGCAGAAAAAGAAAAGGGTGTTTCTAAAAAATTGGTTGGTTTTGAAATGATTGGCAAAGGAATCGCCCGCCATGGTTATGAAATCATGAATGCTGAGGGAGAAATAATCGGAACCGTAACTTCAGGCACCATGTCACCCCATACCCGGAAAGCCATCGGGCTTGGTTATGTCAAACCGGAATATGCAGCGTTGGAAACATCCGTTTTCATTCGCATACGTGAAAAAAGCATTGAAGCCAAAATTGCAAAACCGCCGTTTCGCAAATAATTAATGGAGACGGTTGTTGATGTTTGCCTTTCGCCGGTATTGTATCCGAAATATCACCATACCGATGGTGTCGTGGTAATTGTTGATGTGTTATTCCCTGAAGTAAATCCTTTTAACTCTCGGTGAGACGGAAGTCAGGATTTCGTATGGGATTGTGCCTGACTTTTGCGCAATCTCGACGACAGAAAGGTCTTTTCCAAAAATAATCGCCGTATCTCCTTCTTTTGCATGGGTATCGGTAATATCGACCATGCAGGTATCCATGCAGATATTTCCCATAATCGGGCAGCGTTGTCCGTCAATCACCACTTCGCCTAAGCCATTACTCCGACGGCGGTTTAATCCATCGGCATAACCGATTGGGAGAATGGCAATTCGCAAATTACGACCGGCATAACTCATCCGTCCGTAACCGATGGAATCGCCCGCATTTACATGCTGTATTTGTAAGATAGTTGTTTTCAACGAACCGACGGGTAACAGATGAGTCGAAGCATCTTGCACGCCAATCCCATATAAAGCAATTCCCAGACGAACCATATCAAATTGATAACCGGGGAATCGTTCGATGCCTGCCGAATTGAGAAAATGGCTGATGACGGGATAGCCAAGTCCTGTTTCCAATTCGCTGACGGATTGTGTGAAATATTGTATTTGTTTCAAAGTAAACTCATCATGTTCAGGCGAATCACTCCCTACGGGGTGTGAAAAAACAGAAAGGACATGCAATCCGGTTTGTCGCCTCAATCTCTTACAAAGCTCCGGTATTTCGTCGGGTTGAAAACCCAAACGATGCATTCCGGTATCAATTTTCACATGAATCGGAAAACCGGTAATCCCCCGGCGAATGGTTTCCTTCAACAAAGCATCTAATAGACGGAAATTATACACTTCAGGCTCTAATCTATTCTCAAACAACTTATTGAAACTACTAAATTCCGGATTCATCACCATGATCGGAATCGCGATTCCCTCCTTACGCAATTCTTCGCCTTCATCGGCTACGGCTACGGCCAAATAATCGCAGCAATGCTCCTGCAACGTCTTGGCGATCTCGTAAGCGCCGGCTCCATAAGCGTTGGCTTTGACCATGCAAATCATTTTGACACCGGGATGTAATAGGGAACGGAAATAATTGTAATTATGGATGATCGCATCTAAATTCACTTCCAAAATGGTTTCATGTACTTTTTTCTCTAATAATTCAGTGATACGCTCAAAATGAAAAGAACGCGAACCTTTCAATAAGATCAATTCATTTTGAAAACCATTCAATGTCGACGATCGGATGAAATCATCAACATCCGGAAAAAACCGGCTTTCGATCGCAAATAATTTGCTATTTTCAATTAAATCATGACCAATACCAATGATGTGGTCAACATTTTTGTGTTTCAACAATTCAGCAACCCTTTGATATAACGATTCCGGCTGCATGCCCGATTGCAAAATATCCGATAAAATCACCGTTGTTTTTATTTTCTTATCACCCCGCCGGCTTTGCAGGAAATCCAATGCGATGTCTAACGAATTGATATCCGAATTGTATGTGTCGTTGATCAATTGGCAATTGTTGATTCCCTCTTTGACTTCAAGCCGCATTGCAACAGGCTCCAAGTCAGCAAAAACATGGGTTTCTTTCAATACGGAAGGTTTTAAAAAAAGGATTACGGCAATACCATAAATCAGGTTTTCAATGGTTGCATGATCGGTAAAAGGAACAACGTAAGTATAAGGTATTCCCATGGCCATACATCGAATGATAGATATATTTTCTTGATATTGAATAGATTCAACATACAATGGGGCTTCCGGATCCTTATAGCTCCAACCAAAGGCGCGACGAGACAAACCGGCGGTGTCTAACAGATTGCAAATCAACCGGTCGTCGGCATTGTAAATCACAATATCACAATCTTTGAATAGCGTCAGTTTTTCCAACCCCTTTTGGGTATGGGATTGAAAATTTTCCTGATGCGCTTCGCCGATATGGGTGATAATACCGATGGTCGGGGCGATCATACGCTGTAATTCCCTCATTTCATTCGGTTTGGAAATTCCGGCTTCAAAAATCGCCAATGTATGATTCGCGTCCATCTGCCAAACTGAAAGCGGTACACCCAATTGAGAGTTATAACTTCGAGGTGAACGGACAATGGCAAATTCCCGCCTCAATAACTGGTAAAGCAATTCTTTTACAATGGTTTTGCCATTGCTGCCGGTAATTCCGATTACGGGTACGTCAAATCGTTTCCTGTGATGAACCGACAATTGATGCAGCGCTTTCAGCACATCGACAACGATCAGGAAATTTGCATCCTTCATCGTTTCATATTCGGGTAAAATGCTATTGACCACAAAATTGCGAACACGCAACCGGTACAAACCGGATATATACCTGTGACCATCGTTTCTCCGGGTTTTGAAAGCGAAGAAAAGGGTGGATTCGGGGAAAGAAAGCGTACGGCTATCTGTCAACAGATGGTCGATTAGACAATCGTTTCGGATAACCTGCTTCGGACAGATAATGGATGCAATTTCTTTTATATCATACTTCATAGTCTGACGGACAGGGGTTAATCCCTCTCCTGTATTAGTTCTTCCATTTCTTTTTTGAAACAAATATACGGCATTTTTGCATTGAGTCGCTCTATTTTAATCAAAATCTGTGAAATAAATTCCTTATATGATTCACTATATCTGTATAATGGCCTGTGGTTCAATGATTTTCTGATCCGGGTTGCTTCTTGCATCAATTGCCGCGTAGCGTCATTCATATAAGTATCGACAAATCGCTCCCAAATATATTGTAGCGCTGTATCAGAAGGATGCAAGAGGTCGCCGGCGTAAAAACGGTAATCGCGCAGTTCATCGAGCAACAGTTCATAAGCCGGAAAATATACGATTTCATCGGGAAAACGCTTCTGTAATTCTTCGATTGCCAACAGTAAAATCGATTTACTCAATTGATTTTCGTGAACGCCATCTTGCAGGTAACGGACCGGACTGACCGACAAAAAGAGAACAAGTCCCTTATTCAATGCAAACAAGCCGGTAAGCAATTCTTCCCATCGATCCACAATTTGTGCGACGGATAATTGCTCGCGAACGAATAATTTCGCCGGTAATTTGTGACAATTGGCAACCACCTGTCCGGTTTCTTTCAAGCGATATAGATACGCCGTACCGAAAGTCACATACATTCTGTTGATTTTCCGAATATTACAGGAAGAAAAAGAAAAGCGTCCGTTCATTTTCCGAAAGCATGCCTCCGGTGAAATATCCGAAAAACTGCTGTGATGTGCAAAACTATGGTATAAGCCGTCGTAGAAAAATATTTCCTCGCGTCCGATCGGCTTATTTTCTAACAATTGTTTGACCGACAGCGCGATTGATTCGGGATTGTATAAAATGCCAAAAGGATTAACGTCAGCTTGAAATTGATGCTCAATAAACTTGTTCCCAATGTTTTCTGCAAAACAGGAACCAAACAGCATATTCAGGTCATGATACGTAATCCCGATCAAGGATTTCGGCAGTTCGATGTGTAAAAAAAAGTTCATTTTACGGGTATCTCCTTTTCGGATACAAAAGAAATGGTTTTTCTGCTTTTGTATAAAATTTTTCAAAAAAATATTCATTATTGAGAATATGTTGTAAAACATGTATTTTGTCTATATATTTGTATTTCTGTGCATTAAAACAACCGAAAGGCATTATCCCTGATTGTTCCGGTAAACTTTTTTGTTTTTTATTTGTCCAATAAAAAGAAAATGTTGAAATTTGACCGTTTTTCAACTGAAAATGACGATTTCATCGTTTTTTTGTTTTTGAAAGTAGACTACTATGAAGTTAAAATTATTATTATTTCTGAGCGTTTTTTATGTAGTTTCCCAAACGCTTCAGGGACAAAACGTCAAAAAGGAAGAACCGCCGATTAGTCCGGTAACATCTTTGCAATCTCAATTATTAAATGAGCAAGTCACCGAATTAATTGCCAACCGTACAATTAATTATGCGGGAATTCCCAGTGGCGGATTGGCTACGGTTGAAGATTTTTTTGAAGAGGACTTGGACGCCTTATTGGAATTTGAATCGATGATGTTTCCCGCCGACGAAATATATGGGTCGTGGGATACCACCAGGGTTAATCCATATGGTAAATTGGAAATCTCCTATCCGGATTCATTTACGGTCGATTGTAAATCGTTTGTTCTGCCGATTGATGTAAATATCAAAGTCACGTCCAATTTCGGTGTCCGTGCCCGACGTATGCATAACGGCATTGATTTAAAGGTTCAAAAGGGAGATACAATTCGTTCGGCCTTTGGTGGTAAGGTACGTATCCGGGGATACGAACGCAGAGGGTATGGCAACTATTTGGTGATACGCCATTCGAATGGGCTTGAAACGGTCTATGGTCATTTATCCAAATTTTTGGTTACAGACAACGATATTGTGGCAGCCGGACAGGCGATCGGGCTTGGAGGAAATACAGGGCGGTCGACAGGGTCGCATCTTCATTTCGAAACACGTTTTTTAGGGCAAGCACTGAATCCAAGTCATATTATCGACTTCAACAACGGCGGGGTGCCTCACCATGATCAATATATCCTCTTAAAGGGGAATTTTGGAAAAAATACCAATCTCTACACATCTTCATTAGAGAAAATCGTTTATCATCGCGTACAAAAAGGCGAAACCCTGGGGCAAATTGCCCTTAAATACAGAACTTCCGTGACCGAATTGTGCAAACTTAACGGGCTGACATCGAAATCAGTCCTGAGAATCGGTCAAACATTACGTTGCGGAACTACCCTTGAAAAAACAACCCCAAAAGCACCGGAAGTGAAGCCCCAAACGGAATCATCATCCATAATCGCCGCCAACCCAAAAGAAGTTAGTAGTACTTCCGAAGATCGTGAATCCGCTGCGCTTCTAACACCGGAATCCCTGAACCATGACAGCGCTCAAGAATCCCATGGTATTACTTATCACACGGTTAAGAAGGGTGAGACGTTATTTGTGATCTCACAAATCCACAATACAAGTATCGAAGACATTTGCCGTTTGAACCATATTTCGGAAAAAAGCATATTGAGCATCGGACAAACCCTGAGGGTCGATGACTCGCAGTCATCTGCAACCTCAATCACCTCAGCCCCGAAAATAATACAAATTGAAGAAGCAGAACCTGTCTTTTATCGAATAAGAGAAGGCGATACTTTGGGTGCAATCGCTTTACGACATGGCATTTCGATTAATCAATTGTGCGAATTAAACAACATTACCAAAACAACGATCCTGCGAATCGGTCGTTCGCTCCGTTGTTCGTAAGAAAATATCAAATCAAAAAAAATGCGCTAATTATGAACGATTGATTTCCTTTATAATTAGCGCATTGAATATAAAAAAAATGGACACAATACAACAATTTGACAAGGTGATGGCATTATGCCGCGGGGTCTTCTTGAAAAAAATGGGAGACTATGGCTTGTCGTGGCGCATCATGCGTCCGCAATCAATAACAGATCAGATATTTATAAAAGCCATCCGAATCCGAAACTTAGAAATAAATGGTTTCAGCAAAGTGGATGAAGGGATTAAACCGGAGTTGATGGCCATTGTCAATTATGGGGTTATCGGGTTGATTCAATTGACTCACGGCGCCTCCATCCATACCGGGTATATGGATGAAAACGAAGCATTAGCCTTGTACGATAAATATTTGTCGATGACCAAAGAATTAATGTTTGCAAAAAATCATGATTATGGCGAAGCCTGGCGAAGCATGCGGATCAGTTCATATACCGACTTGATATTAACAAAAATAAGCCGAGTAAAACAGATAGAAGACAATCTCGGACAAACGGTCCTTTCAGAGGGAATCGATGCCAACTATATGGATATGATCAACTATGCGCTTTTCGGATTGATAAAACTTGAATTTATGGGTGAATAAGATTCTATTAATCAATACATATAACTGATTAACGATGAAAAAAGAAAGAATGATTAAAATTTTAACGGAATTTTGCCGGATTCTTATCGGTGCAACATTTATTTTTTCAGGAATCGCTAAAGCCATCGACCCCGTTGGAGGGGCGATTAAAATAGGCGAGTATCTGGTTGCCTTCGGATTCGGACATTTCACCTTGATAGAAACCATCCTCTCGTTCGCTTTGGCGTCCATTGAATTTACATTGGGTATCTGTCTGTTATTGGCCGTTTACCGCAAGTTGACCACCTTATGTGTATTGTTGATGATGTGCTTTATGACCCCGCTAACATTGTATTTGGCCATTTTCAGTCCGGTTTCGGATTGCGGTTGCTTCGGCGATGCCATTATCATTTCCAATTGGGCGACTTTTTTCAAGAATATTCCATTGCTTGCCGGCGCCGTTTGGGTGTATATCTATCATAAACGCCTGATGTCCTTCTACTCATACCAAGCCTACTGGTTTGTGGTTTTTTTTACTTTTTTCTTTTGCATCGCCTTTTGTTATCAGAACTATACCCACCTGCCTATCAAAGACTTCATGCCTTATAAAGTGGGTTTGAATATACCCAAGCTGATGGAGATTCCGGATGATGCGCCACACGATGAGTTTCTTTTTATTTACGAAAAAGAGGGTATCAAAAAAGAATTTCGATTGGAAGATGCCCCAATGGATGATGCCTCCTGGAAATATGTTGATTCCAAATTAATCAAGGAAGGTTTTATTCCGGTGGTAAGTTCATTCGAATTATACAATAAAAACGAAGATAACATCGCAGAAGTGATATTAACCCAACCCAGACTTTCTTTTCTGTTGATTTTTGCCGACATAAAGGAAGCCAATGATGTACATATTGATAAAATCAATCACGTATATGATTATGCGGTAGCAGCGGAAGCAAAATTGCCGTTTTACGGAATCTCGGCTTCTTCAGAAGAAGACATTGAAGCGTGGAAGAAAAATACGGGAGCCGATTATCCGTTTCTGAAAGCGGATGATGTGTTGCTAAAAACAATGATACGATCCAATCCCGGATTAATTATCATTAAAAACGGAACCATTCTGGCCAAATTACATTACAACGATATACCCGGTGAAGATAAATTGGAAGAAATGATTACAAAGCTGGATAACACCCCAATAGATGTTGATAATCATACTGCTCCGGAAATCATTGCAGAGAAAAAATACAAAGAACGTATGTCGTGGATGCGGATTATTGCAGGATTTACATTACCTTTGCTGCTGATTTGGATATACGATTTTTCCCGTAATCAGTACATCCAAAGAAAAAAGAGATTACAAATCATCAATTAAAAAAGATATATGAGAAAATATATTGTTGCAGGTAACTGGAAAATGAATTCTACCCTTCAGGAAGGAATGGGATTGGCACAAAGCTTAAGTGAGATGTTAAAAGATAAGACGCCCCAATGTGATGTGGTCATCGGTGTTCCTTTTACACATTTGGCAAGTATTGTGGATGCGATCGACACATCCCGGATTGGTGTAGCTTCACAAAATATTGCCGACAAGGCATCAGGCGCATTTACCGGAGAAGTTTCGGCGGCCATGGTGGCTTCGACCGGCGCAAAATATGCAATCATAGGCCATTCCGAAAGACGTACTTACTATCACGAAACATCGAGTACTTTGAAGGCAAAAGTGGAATTGGCATTGGCAAACGGTTTAACGCCTATCTTTTGTATTGGCGAGGTGTTGGCTGAAAGAGAGGCGGATACACATTTTGAAGTGGTAGAAACCCAATTGAACGAAGCATTATTTGATTTATCAGCCGGCGACTTCAGCCGGTTAGTCATCGCTTACGAACCGGTTTGGGCAATCGGGACAGGTAAAACTGCTACTGCAGCTCAGGCACAGGAAATGCATGCGTTTATCCGTCGCGTAATCTCTGCAAAATATGGAAAAGAAATAGCCGGAAATACATCTATCCTTTACGGCGGGAGTTGTAATGCCGGAAATGCGAAGGAATTGTTTGCCAATCCGGATGTAGATGGCGGTTTAATCGGGGGCGCTTCGCTAAGCGTTGCAAATTTTTTGCCCATCATTGAGGCTTTTTAAAATCCATTTGAAATGGATTCGCGATCCCATTTAAACAGACTCAAAAACATGCGATATTATCTTCTTTTTTCTCTTTTTTTGTGTATTGGAAGCGGACTGTTCGCTCAGTCTTCTGTTTTCGATCGGATGTCCGTTGCCAATCAGGAGCCGCGCAAAGGAACCGTGACGATTCGACAATCGCAGGCAATACGTTCATTGGTCGGTAGTCAGTCCATTGAAGACAAAACGGAAACAGATGGCGACTTGGTCTTTTTGTTGATGCCCGGCTACCGGATTCAGGTATTTACGGATAATAATCAACGAACGGCAAAAGACGAAGCATTCGACAAAGAATCCCAAATCAGAAGCCTGTTTAGTGATTCAACATACGTAAAGTACAATGCGCCTTTCTGGCGCTTGTACGTTGGAAATTACATTACTTATGAAGAAGCATTTTCGATGAAATGCAAACTGTCGGAAGCATTTCCGGCTTTCAGAAAAGAGATTCAGATCAAAGAAGATGAAATCAGGATTCCGATGATCCTATCGAATGTGAGATGAAGCAAAACGATCCGTTACCGCCCGAAACCGGCAAATTAGCCGATCATTATCGTGATATCATCAGCCTGCTCGGGGAAGATATCAACCGCGAAGGATTGGTGAAAACCCCGCTTCGCGTTGCCAAATCATTACAATTTTTGCTTAATGGCTACCATCAAGACCCTGAGGAGGTTTTAAAATCAGCGATGTTTCGGGAAGAAGATTACAAACAGATGGTCATCGTCAAGGACATTGATTTTTTTTCGCTTTGCGAACACCACATGCTTCCGTTTTTCGGGAAAGCCCATGTGGCTTACATCCCCCGGAATTACATCACCGGACTAAGTAAAATCGCCAGAGTGGTTGATATTTACGCCCGCCGTTTGCAGGTTCAGGAACGGCTGACATTACAAATAAAGGAATGTATTCAGAAAACACTACATCCGCTCGGCGTTATGGTCGTTATCGAAGCAAAGCACATGTGTATGCAGATGCGCGGGGTGGAAAAGCAAAATTCATTGGCTACAACCTCCGATTTTACAGGTTTTTTCCAGCAAGCCAAAACCCGCGAAGAATTTATCAATCTGATCAAAAAATAATGCAACGGATGCTGATTCCTAAGACATCCTATGCTCAATTGGAATTTTCATTCCGATCGAAATCAAAATGATTCCGCCTGACATTTCAGCCACGGTTGATCATCCGCACAACCAAACTTTCTTCATCACGACTCAGAACATGATTATGTGCCGAATCAATTATGGGTATGACAGTATCATTCAGGAAGTTTTCAAACATTTCGGTCTCTCCGTTCCGTTTATTCATTTCATTCCATAAATCTTCATCTATTTGTGTTTTGGGGTCGGTTTGCTGACGAATATATTCTTCGTATTTGGCTAACAAGACCTTAAACCACTTCTCTTTATAGAAATGAAAAGATAAAACGGACAAGGCCGATCGAAAATTATTCCATTGATTTTCATTCATCGCATCCGAAACGATTTCGAAAAGACAATTAATCCAATCGCTGTCCATACGTGCCGGAGTTCTTCGGTTTTGATATCGTAAATACTTTAAATCAAATTGAATAACGGTAGATATCATTAAATCTTCAATCACTGAATGGCAATTGTTTTTCCGGCAATCATCCGCCGGAAGCGAATCAAAATAATTTTTTTCCGACCGGTAGAAATTGACAAACAAATTCCTTTTCGGGTCTTCAATAAAGCCGAGAAGTTGCGCTGCAACCCGTTTGCAGGTTTCGTCGTTCGAAACATATAAGTCTATTGCGATTTTCTCTGCCACTTTCGATTGTTTGCCGAGCGCCAAAAACAGTGCGCCGGCATTTCCTTTCGAAAGCAAGCCTAAAAATTCATGGCCATCAGGGGATTCCAAAAAATTAATCTCATCGGATTTTTTCCCGTAGAATGGTTTGAATAGTTTTCGAAAAACAGTTTTTTTCTCCATCACATTGTCTTTTTTTTCTTTACGGTTGAAATTGAAACAAAGTTAATAACAACAAAATGAATTTACCCCATCTTGGTCGATTTTTTTAAAAATATTTTATCTTTGATGGCTAAAAATAGATGAACGGGATGGGGGTTCATTTCACAAAACAACAGCGAAAACGGAGAATTTCTACTCGATTACAATCAATATAAGAGTGTCATTCGCATCGGATTTGCCATCAAACCGGGCAATTTCAGTATCTACTGAATTAATCCGCTAACGTTGCGACCATAATCGCCTTGATGGTATGCAGGCGGTTTTCGGCTTCGTCGAAGACGATGGACATGGGGGATTCGAATATTTCGTCCGTAACCTCCATGGCTTCCAAACCGAATTTCGCATGAATGTCGCTGCCGACCGTCGTTTCCAAATTGTGGAATGCCGGCAGGCAGTGCATAAATTTGACTTGGGGATTGCCGGTTTGCTCGACAACATCGCGGTTTACCTGATAAGGTTTTAACAACCGGATACGCTCGTTCCATATCTCTTCCGGTTCGCCCATCGATACCCACACATCGGTATATAGAAAATCGACTCCCTTGACTGCGGCGGGCACATCGTCGGTAATGGTTATTTTCGCTCCGGTTTCTTTGGCAATCTCCTTACATTGAGCTACTAAAGAAGCGTCGGGTTGACAGCTTCCGGGCGCTGCGGCACGAAAGTCCATACCCATCTTCACAGCACCTACCAATAGGGAGTTGCACATATTGTTGCGCGCATCGCCCAGATAACTGAAAGAAACTTGATTCAGAGGCTTGTCCGAATGTTCAATCATGGTCAGTAAGGCGGCTAATACTTGCGTCGGATGAAATTCGTCGGTTAAACCGTTCCAAACCGGAACGCCGGAGTACTGTGCCAGCGTTTCAACAATGGTCTGCGAAAATCCGCGGTATTCTATCCCGTCGTACATCCTGCCCAATACACGCGCCGTATCTTTTACCGAATCTTTCTTACTCATTTGTGATCCCCAAGGCCCTAAGTAAGTCACGTGGGCGCCCTGGTCGTAAGCTCCGACCTCAAAAGCGCAACGGGTTCGGGTCGAGTCTTTTTCGAATAATAATACGATATTTTTACCTTTCAGTTTTTGTTGTTCGGTACCATCTTTTTTAGCCTTTTTGAGCGATGCCGACAAATCCAGTAAATACCGGATTTCCTCCGGCGTGAAGTCTAAAAGTTTTAAAAAACTTCTGTTTTTAAGATTGATAGCCATTTTTTTAAAATTGT
>JAIRJR010000361.1 GCA_031260575.1 Tannerella sp. | reverse complement strand
TCACAATTAATTAATTAACCTGATTTATATGAAAAGTTTCTTATCATTTGTTTTTGTCTTATGCTTAATACACAATGTGTTTGCACAGGATTACAACAATTATCAGCAAATTTCGCAGCGTGTGCGGGCATTGAAAGACAAGTATCCGGATAAAGTACAGTTTAAAAGTCTTGGCAAAACTGCGGGAGGAAAAGATGTTTGGGTGATCACACTCGGGAAAGGTGAAACGGATAAACATCCCGCAATTGCGATTGCCGGCGGCGTTGACGGAAGACATCTTCTTGGGGTGGAGATGGCGATAGGGGTTGCGGAAAGGATTCTTGTCCGGCCCGATATTGATACAAAGCTGACCGGGAACACCTATTATATTTTCCCTAATGTTCAGCCCGACGCAACGGAACAGTATTTTGCCGCTTTGCGTTACGAACGAACGGTGAATGCACGAAACACGGATAATGATCGCGACGGCAGTTTCGGAGAAGACGCTTACGAAGACCTTAACAACGATCGGATGATCACCGAAATGAGAGTGGAATCGCCAAAAGGAACCCATATCGAATCACCCAAAGATCCGAGGGTGTTGGTTAAGGCTGATCCCGCCAAGGGAGAGACCGGTAAATATTTGGTACTAAGCGAAGGAACAGATAATGACCGCGACGGATTATTTAACGAAGACGGTGAAGGCGGCGTTAATTTCAATCGTAATTTCACCTTTGGATACAAAAACTTCCAATCCGAATCAGGCGAGTATGCCGTATCGGAAATAGAAAGCCGCGCTGTGGCTGATTTCCTTTACGATGCATTTAATGTGCACACAGTCTTGAGCTTCAGTTTAAACAATAACCTGTCGGAACCCGCAAAAGCCTATATGACATCCAACACCGGAATCAATAGAAATCAAGAAAACACAAACGACAGTAAGATATACAGTTATGTCAATAGCTTGTATACCCAATCTGTTACTGATATGGCTCAAAACACTGTAATTCCCCCCGACGAAGGAGGCGAATTTTACACATGGGCCTATCAACATTACGGACGGTATTCGTTTGCAACCCCGGCTTGGAGACCTTCCTTACCTGATGAAAAAGACAAAGAAATCACAGGAAACCCTGATCTTCTGTATCTTAAATGGGCAGAACAGAAAGGGATCGGAGATGTTTTTGTTCCATGGACTACAGTAAAACATCCCGACTTCCCCGATTACAAAGTAGAAGTGGGCGGAATTAAACCTTTCATGAAATACAATCCTCCTTATGAAATGGTTTCCAAATTGATTGATGAACATGTGAAATTTATCGGCGATCTGACGTTAATATCCCCGCGAATTGCGATTACGGAACTCAAAAAAGAAATATTGGAAAAAGATTTGTTTCGTGTGACATTAACTGTTAAAAATGAGGGATTAATGCCAACCATCCATCAGATAGGAGAAAGATCGAATTACCTGAAATATGTGACAATTCAAGTTAAACCGGCTTCGCGTCAGAGCCTGTTGCAAGGTAATCTCAAAGAGACAAAACCTGTTTTGACAGGTGGCGAAAGTGCCGAATTTACTTGGTTGGTACGCGGTAGCGGGAAATTAAGTATCGAAGCCGGTTGTCCGACGGCGGGATTTGCATCCGCTGAGATTGTTCTTTAAATTGACCTCGCATTTGCATATATTTATACCAAATCAAAACATTAAATAATTAATATTCAATTATATATATCATAATTTATGGAAAATAGATTTAAAATAAAAGGGATAATTAAATATATTTGCCTGGCGGTGATCTGTTTATCGTATACAACGATAGCAAGCCAGTCGTACAGTGATTTTTATTTTCAAGCTGCCGGTTCACCGATGAATCCCAAAGTTCAAGTCAGTTGGAACCGATATTACACCAATGCAGGACTTGAAAAAATTTACAACGATATCGTTAAAGCCTACCCCAAATTAGCCAAATTGGAAAGTGCGGGCAAATCGTTTGGTGGCCGTGATATATGGGTATTGACGATTTCCGATTTCTCGAAAGGCGACCCGGGTCGGAAACCTGCAATGTGGGTGGATGGAAATATACATGGCAATGAAATTCAAGGTACCGAGATGGCGCTTTATATTGCATGGTATCTGACGGAAATGTTTCAAAGTAATCCGTTCATTCAGGAATTGTTGGAACAAAAGACTTTTTACATAACACCCACAGTCAACCCCGACGGGAGGGCATTTTTTACCGAAGGGCCCGGAGCTTTGCGTTCAGGTATCTTTCCATTGGATAATGACAGGGACGGAATTGCTGATGAGGATGATGCGCAAGACCTTAATGGCGATGGATTTATCACTCAGATGCGAAAGAAAAATCCGAATGGGCAATATATTCCGGATCCAAACTACCCTAACCGGTTAATTCCTGCTCCACAGGGTGTACAAGGCCAATATGACCTCTTAGGCAATGAAGGGATTGACTTGGATGGTGACGGCCGCGTCAATGAAGATGGCGTAGGCGGATACGACCCCAACAGGGATTATGGATTTAATTGGCAACCGAACTATATCCAGGGAGGCGCTTTGAAATATCCTTTTTGTCTACCGGAATCGCAGGCCGTGAGGGATTTTATCTTGAAACACAATAATATTGCCGGCGTACAATGCTTTCACAATAACGGCGGAATGTTGTTAACCCCTCCGGGTGCAGAGGGCGATTTAGATAAATTAAACCGTTCGGATCGTGCTGTATATGATCATATTGGCAGAAAAGGTGAGGAGTTGATACCTGATTATAATTACTATATACTTTACAAAGATCTGTATACCGTTTATGGTGGCGCTTTAGACTGGACGGCATTTGGACGCGGAATATTTACTTTTTCGAACGAACTCTGGGCATCGGCGATGATGTACCGGGGAAAATATAAAGGCGATCCGGCAGCGATACAGTATGAATTTAGTAAGTCATTGCTGTTTAATGATTCATTTGTTGAATGGTCGGAATTTGACCACCCTCAATATGGGAAAATTGAAATTGGCGGATTTAAGAAAAATTCACCCGCCCGCTTACATCCCGGATTTTTGTTAGAGGGAGATGCTCACAGGAATGCCGCTTTTGTGATCTATCATGCTTACAATACGCCCCATTTGACGATCAGCAATGTGACGGAAAAAGCCGTTGAAGGCGGATATAAGGAAATCACTGCCGAAATCACCAACCACCGTGTCATGCCCACCCATTCAAGTTATGATATTCAAAACAAAATCGAACGCCCCGATTGGGTATCAATCAGCGGTCCTCAGGTTCTTGCCGGTATGGTTATGCAGAATGTGTATAATAATCAAGGTACGGAACAAAAAGTCAATCCGTCAAAATTGGCGGTAACCACCATTCCCGGAAACAGCACAGTGGCAGTCAGATGGATTGTAAAAGGCAATCAAAAATATACCATTACCGTTGACAGCGCAAAAGGAGGATTGGTCAGCAATTAAATGGAAAATAGGCGATCATTTTACGGTTTCGCATCTACCGCCTTTTTTTCAGCTTCATAACCGAGTTTTTTAAAGGCGGTAATTAAATTCTTTTCCGAAGTCTTGTCCTTACGATAAGTAACTTTGACTGTTTGGGTGGATAGTTCGCATTGAAGATCGGTAACTCCTTTCTCAAAAGCGATATTTTTTTCCACCTTTTTAACGCAATTATCACATTCCATGTTTTTTACAATGAAAGTAACGATTTCTTTGTCATTCTTCTTGGTATCTTGGGCAAAAACCGTTGAAGATGCAAATACTACACAAAGCATAAATAATAAAATCTTTTTCATAACCATTCTGTTTTGTAAATTCCTAATTCTCAACTCTTAATTAATATCTATCCAAATTAAACCGGAAGCCCGCATAAATCTTTCGTCCATGGACAGGTCCCCAAATCATCGTTCCGTCAAAAAAGTCACCGCGCGGGTTGCCGGCATCGATAATCGGATTTGACTGCGTAAAGTTAAACAAATTTTCCGAACCAAGATATATAGACCATTTCCGAAAATATTTTGTTATTTGCGCATTCCAGAGTGTAAACGACTTAAATTCAGTGTCCCATAACGGATTCGCCATATCCGGCGACGGCATCCGCCCACCTCCGTTTATTTGAGAGGTCACATCAAATTGCCATTTTTTGAGTGGAGTTTGGTACGAAACGGTGACCAATCCTTTGTATTCATTGATCAGCGGTTTTTTGAGCAAAGTAGTTTTTCCTTCCGAACTACGATAGTCTGTTTTGGCATCTGTATATCGATAGGCAGCAGTCATAGTAAGTCCGCGAAGCGGAAAAGGATAAGTCGCTTCGATCTGAAAACTGTTCGAATGGGATTTTCCATTCAGATTATAAAAACTTACGGCGTGAGGGTCGCTTTCCATATCGACAACGACCTGCTTCAGAAAATGGGTATAATACCATTCGGTATTGATTGTCAAGTCTTTTCCAAACAGAGGGATATAGAAGGTAAGGTTAATCCCCGTATTCCAGGCTTCTTCCTGATCCAAACTTTCCGCAATGTCTATTTTCCGGCTGCTGGCAAGCAAGAAATTGTTCTCTGCCAGCACATTGGCTGTACGAAATCCTTTTCCTGCCGAGGCGCGCAGGTGTAACCATTCGAAAGGATTATATTTTATATGTACGCGAGGCGTGACAAAGAAATGGTGCAACGAACTGTAATCGGCTCGGACACCAGCCAGCATAATTAACTTATCTTGAAGATTCAATGTATATTGTATGTACGCGCCCGATACGACTTCTGTCCGGTCAAATACATTTCGATTCTCGTTTTGGGTCAGATTTTCGTTGAATCCATCATAATTCATACTCAATCCCGTACTGATACTATGTACAGGAGTAAACGATTTTTCATACAATAAGCCGGCATATAAATTGTTCTGATAAACATTGTAAGGAGTTATGTCGTAGGTTGATTGTTGTTCATGATGCGATCCCGAAAGAATAAGCGCCATACTTTCTACCTTATCCGGATTGATAATATAAGCTTGTTTAGTATAACCTTCTGTTCTATTTGTATTTAGTCGTATTTGATAAAGGGGGTTGCTACCATGCAATACGGCTGGTGCACCATGCGTTGTTTGCCCGCCTGTACGGTCTTCATGCAAATAACGTACTCCATATTGGGCGATGTATTGATTGATCCGGTGCGACCAGCGATTCATCACATTGACCTGTTCGGTTAAAGGCATATCTAAAAAGCCATCGCCATTGGCATCATGTGATTTGCTGTCTCTCGAATAATGAACCAATAATCCGGTGGTTACATTTTCATTTATATGCCACGAAGCATCTGCATTTCCTTCATACCTTCCGGCATCACTCAAAAAAAGATTGGTCGAAAAGATATCAGCTGTTTGCGGTTTTTTAAATTCCACATTAATTTGGCCGGCTAAAGCTTCGTAGCCGTTTTTGACCGACGAAGTACCTTTTGATACTTGAATACTTTCCATCCATGCTCCCGGAATATAATCCATTCCATATAATGATGCTGCACCTCTGAAATTCGGGTAATTTTCGGTAAGCATCTGAATATAAGTTCCCGAAAGACCCAGTAACTTGATTTGACGGGCGCCTGTTGCAGCATCAGCATAGGAAACATCAACCGAAGGATTTGTCTCAAAACTCTCTGCCAGGTTACAACACGCTGCACGAAAAAGTTCATCCAGGGTTATTTGTTGAGTTTGAACCACTGCAGTTCGTGAGTTGATTGTTCCTATCCGTCGTTCATTGATCACGACTTCTTCCAATGTAATGTCGCTTTCCAATTCAATCCGTATCGGTTCATCCGGAGTCGTTACCTCCATGAGATAAGTAGTAAAACCAATATAGCTGACAACCAGCTGCCTGTCGTCGCTCCTTTTTTCCAGCTCAAAATAACCGTTTGCATCCGAAGTTGTACCCCATTTGGTTTTCTCCCAATAGACATTTGCGCCCACAACAGGTTCATTTGCTTTGTCATAGACGTATCCTTTCACTTTTCCGGTTTGTTGAGCCGGACATGTAAACGAACAAAAGATAACATATACTAACCATATTATCTTACGTAGTATCTCAAATTCCTGTTTTCTAAGAGGTAGTATAAACTGTATTTTATCCATAAAATCAATTGGTGGGATCAATCCCGGTACAAATAAAAAGAGGGAATCACCTTAGATTGATTCCCTCTTTTCCTTACTTCTTAGAAAACTCGAGAGAGGCTTTTCTGAACTCTTTCATCATTTTCTCCAATTCTAACGAAGCTTTTCGTGCACGCGTGCCGGCAGCCTTGTTTCCTTTTTCGATCTGAGCGTTTGCATCTTTTGCAAAGCCATCGAAACAATCCTTAATTTTACTTACTAAGATTTCCATTTGATAATTTTTTAAATAATAAATATGTTTATTAGGTTTTTTTTAGTAAAAAAACGTTGCAAATATACTTTATTAAATTGAAAAAACTAACTTTTTTCACCAAAAAAATCTATATTTGCATTTTTATTTGCGTTTTTTCTTTGAACTTCAAAAAAAACCGAAATATGATAGTTGAAAAGCGTGCGATGATCTCTTTTACCGGCGAACCTTATTATGCAACATTTCTTCAACGTTTGGGATTGAAGGAAAACCAGGTTGACGATCAATATTTGCTTGTACATCAGGAAGGTAGTAACTGGTCGGTTTGTTTGGATCATGTTGCTGATGCGATGCTGGAAATGCAAAACCGGGGAAGTTTATTTTCTTCGCAAGTACTGTCCATATTGAAATTTGTAGTGGATAAAGTAGATCGTAACAGGCGATTACCTGCTTTTGTCCGTGTTTATATGTGCAAAGATGCGGTGACGCGCGTTGTACTTCAGCGATTCGGAGAATCAATCGGCGGTTCTTTCGCCAATATGACCGAATTATCCCATAAAATAAGTGATCATATTGATGAAGCCAACGAAATATTCAATTCAATCCGTTTTTGCGATCCGGCGATCGGTTCAGGTTGTTTTCTTGTGAATTTGGTCAATGAAATGATTGCGGCAAAATCGCAATTGGGTATTTTAGCAGATAAAAACGGTAATCCTTTGTTTCGATACAAAGTAACGGTTGACATGGAAAAGGGTTTACTGGTTTATGACCGGAAAAATCTCAATCGCAGTAAGATTTCATTTTCCGACCCTGAAGGACAACTGATACAGGAAACATTGTGGAATGAAAAGAAGACAATCATTGAAAATTGCATCTTTGGCGTTGATATAGAACCATTTTCTGTTTCTATTGGTCAATTGCGGTTATGGATGGATTTTTTGAATCATGTATGTTTGGAAGGAAAACAAGTTCATTTTTGGCCATTATTGACATTCAACTTACGTTGTGGTGACCCGTTGGTGAGCAGATATTCTGTTAAAGAAGATTTGAGAAGCATTTTTAAACGCATCGGCCACA
The DNA here is from genome assembly GCA_031260575.1 of Tannerella sp. GTDB lineage: Bacteria > Bacteroidota > Bacteroidia > Bacteroidales > Tannerellaceae > Tannerella. The sequence goes on along the minus strand of JAIRJR010000361.1, from coordinate 4,127 downwards.
GTGTCGCAGATTTAAAAAAATGGGTTGCCGACTATAAAAACGCAAAATCAAAAGGCGAAAGGGATACGTTGGGGCAGCTTATTTCGTCGATTAAACAGCGACTGCAAACAGAAATCGCTTTGGATGAGCGCAGTAGTAAAGAATTGCTGAAATGGCAAAAAGAACTGACCGCAATCCAAACACCCAGCCTTTTTGAATGGGATGATCCGGAATCGAAAAGAATAAAAATCAAAGAATCTGAAGCTCAGGTCATGATCAATAAAATCAAACAAAAGATTACATACCTTCAAAATAACCCGATCTATAAACATGCGATTGAATGGAGATACGAATTTCCGGAATTATTGAATGAGTCGGGTGATTTTACCGGTTTTGATTTCATCATCGGTAATCCTCCCGATACACATATTCAGATACCTGCGGAATCTCCCGAAACGCATAAACATTCACTTTTAAACGCATTTAAGCGCACAGGAGATGTCTCCGGTCTTTATTATGAATTGGGTTATATGCTTTTAAAACCTGAATATTTTCTGTGTTACATCATGTCGATTGACTGGATGAAGTCCATCTTAGCCGATAAAATGCGCCAATATTTATTGAATGAGATAAATCCTTTATACATAATTGATTTTGACCACACAAAGCAAAGAGACCCTACGTTGTCCGAACAAGGAATCACTTTGGTGCAAAAAGCGCGCAATCAACATCGAACAATGATTGGCAGGATAAAAGAGGATTTTGACCCTCAATCGGTTAATTTGGAGGACTATATAAAGAAAAACTCCCAATTATATATAACGGAAACAGAAGTGATTCCGGCATCTCCTGCATTTTCTGTTCTTCCGGATATCGAAAAGCGTATCAAGACGAAAATCGAACAAAACGGGATACTCCTTGTATCCTGGGATATACAGATGTATTCGGGAATCAGAACCGGTTGCGATGATGCATTTGTCATTGATGGCAAAACAAAAGATGATTTTATCAGAGCAGACTATAAAAATTCTGAAATTATCAAACCCATACTTCCGGGAGATAACATACAACGATACAAGTCCGAACTTTCCAATTTATGGTTGATTTGTATTCCCTGGCATTTTCCATTGCTGTATGATAAATCAATCAAGACGGCTTCGAAAAAAGCCGAAGACCGTTTTTGTCAGCAATATCCGGTGATATACAAACACTTAAAAAAACATAAAGAAAGATTGTTGACTCGTAACACAAAAGATATCGGAGTGATTTTTGAATGGTATGCGGTGCAACATTTTGGAACAAGCAAAGAATGGAATGATTTTACCCAACCCAAGATTGTTTGGAAACGCGAATCAATAGCGCCACATTTCTGTTTGGATTATAGCGGATACGCCATCATGGATTCAACCTGTTTTATAACCGGGCAACATTTGAAATTCCTGCTTGGGGTGTTAAATTCTAAACCCGGGCGATATCTATTACGAAATTCGCCACGCCTGTCAAATGGGGATATGCATATTAATATCTTGACCCTCGAATCATTAAGGATTCCTGTACCGAATATTAAGATCGAATCGGAAATGATCTCTTTTGTGAATAAACGGACATTGGATGCTTATCAGAGCGACTACCCCGATCTTGATGAAAAGATTGACCAACTTGTGTACGACATCTACGGGTTAGACACAGAAGAAAGGGAGTATATTGAAAAGTGTATTCAATTCTAAAAAATTGGCCTGAATTGCTTTGATGGGATTATCTCACTCCCACCGCAAAAACCGGCAGACTCTCATGTCCTTCTTCATCAACGCTTTGTACGGCAAAGAAGTAATTGTCTTTGCTTAATGGGAGAGCGATACGTGTATCAGCAATAAAAATTTTACGCTGCCATGTCGAAACATCTGTTTGACGTACCAATACATAATAACCCTTTGGCTTTTTACCTTGTTGAGGAGTTTGCCATTCAATTTCAACAATATTTGTCAGTCTTGTGGCATTGGCGATTCTGACATTTTCCGGTACATAGGGAGCCAAAGCCAAATTGGCTGCTGTTGAAAGGTTGACAGCTGTGTTTTTGCGTAAATATTCCCAGTCGATTCCCCACGGCATATCTCCAAAGCGAATTCCATCGCGTTCACCCACATCTTGATGGGTGCGATCGTAATTCTCATTGACTTCGGTCATGCGAACTGCGGCAAAACCTTCACGGGCAAAAGGAGTGTGGTCGCCACCCCGTCCGAAACGGTCGTTGCGATAGATCAGTTGCACGGTCATATTGTCAACATATCGCTCGCCAATTTCTTTGATATAACGCGCCAATTGGCGGGAAGGGCTATCATTTTCGGCTGAATTATAGCTGCGTTGTTGTCGTTGGGCATCCGTTTCGGTGACTGGTATTCCTTCCGAAAATACACGTATTGTGGTATTGTCGTGCGTTCCGGTTTGACTTCCTTCGGCATTGCCAATCATATCGTTGTTGATCACGGCAATCAGGCTCCATTGTTGCTCGGCGGCTATTTTAGCCTGATGTCGTGCACCCCACAGTCCATGCTCTTCGCCCGAAACAAACATCAACTTGAGTGTAGCGCCGAGAGGCTGTTTCGACAGGATCCGGGCGATCTCAAGTAAGGCAGCCACACCACTACCGTCGTCGTTGGCTCCGGGTGCAAAGGCTTCGCCATCATTGCCGTTCCCCCCCCGATTATCGTAATGCGCCAGCAGGGCGATGACTCGCGAATCATTACCTCGAATGGTTGCAATGACATTGACCAATTCAATTTCATCTTCTGAACGTGGTACGGTAGCTTTGTAGGGCGACATTTCAACCTCCAAACGCCCGTCCGATGTTTTTGCATATTCAGCCAATCTTTTATACAGATAGGTTGCTGCCGCTCCAATCCCTTTTTTAGTATCTGTTTTGGAACTAAAGTTGTTACGTGTGTGAAACCCGACCAAATCGTCAACAGTTTGTCGCATGTTTGCAATCGAAATGTCGTTGATGGCACGGCTTAAGTTGGCATCCCTATTGTCAATCACCTGACTCCACATCAGTGAGGGGATGAAAAGAAGGAAAAGTAGGTGTTTCATAATGAAATATTAACCAGGCGCCCAGACAGGAAGTTTGAGCATAGTCTGGCTTCCTTCAAGTCCGGCAGCATTAAATTCGACAATAATCTTGGGAACAAAAATAATCAATCCTACGACAATCGCGGTGATCGTCGCAACCAATACCGCCCCGGCGGCAAAGTCTTTTACTTGTTTAATGTTCTTATTGTATTCGGGCGCAAAGGTATTCGACAAGGTTTCGATAGAGGTGTTCAAGGCTTCGGCGGCAAATACCCCCCCCGATACAATCACGATCGAGATCCATTCGAATAAGGAAAGATGGAAATAAAACCCCAAAACCACGACAATCAGTAATGCCGACAAATGGATTTTTGCATTTTGCTCTTGCTTAATCATCAGCCCGATACCATTCAAGGCATAACCGAAACTTTTTATCAACCTTTTCAGTGAAATACTTTTATTTTTCATATATCTTATAGAAACTTTTTTATCTATAATTATTTTTCGGAGTAAAAGTAATATTTACTTTTGAATAATCGTTAATAAATATTGATTTTTTGAAAAAAAAGTTTTTCTCTCTATCTTTGTCACCGAATCCGGGATTCAATTGAATCGTGGGTTGAAGGAAAGTCAAAAAGATCAAAGCATGAGTGATAATACATTGGAGAAAGACCTGCAGAAAAGGCAAAAAAGAGTGCAGGACACCATGAGGGAGATGGAAATGGATGGTTGCCTGTTGGGGGGCAATATCAATATCTATTATATGGCAGGCCGTGTTTTTAATGGATACTATTACCTTCCGGCTGAAGGCGAACCTTGGTGTTTTGTAAAACGTCCCAACAACATTTCCGGGAATCAGATCGTGCCCATTCGGAAACCGGAACAGATAACTGATTTTTTTCAGTCGGAAGGAATTGCTTTTCCCCGAAGACTTTTTCTGGAAACGGATGACATATCTTATAATGAATGTACACGGTTACAGGTTATATTTCAGCACCCTGAAATTGGAAATGCTTCGACATTGATGCGACAGATTCGAGCGTTAAAAACTCATTATGAGATATCTCAATTGCGATTATGCG
>JAIRJR010000329.1 GCA_031260575.1 Tannerella sp. | reverse complement strand
CAGGCTTCCGACAGATCGCGCACCACATCTCCTTTACCGTCTTTCCAAGGTGCATTTTTTACGCTATATTCAGTTGTTTCAGTTGGCCATAAACAGAAACCGTCATGATGTTTGGTGGTGATAACGACCCCTTTAAATCCTGCGGCTTTGAAGATTTTCACCCATTGTTCGCAGTCTAAATCTTCGGGATTGAAGGTTGAAGCCGGGGTGTCGCCATAGCCCCATTCCAAGTCGTTGAATGTGTTCAAACCAAAATGAACAAATGCATATTTTTCAGTTTTGTGCCATTCGATCTGTTCGCCTGTGGGAATGGGGAAAACCGGCGCCGGAGGTTCTACACGATTGCATGAGAGCAAAAAGAAAAGGATACATCCGATAGATGCGATGATTCCGGGATAAAAATTCCGGAGTTGGGCTGAGAAGAAGTGGATTGTGTTCATTATTATATTGAATCTTTGAATTTTTGAATCTTTGAATCTCCCTTTTTCAGGGATTTTCTTCCGGGTCGTCAGGGATATCGCATTTTTTTCCTGATCCTTGCTTTTGTTTCAATTCGTTGATCACGCTTTGAATGGCTTTGTCATGCCGGATTCGTCTTATGGCTATCTTGGCTGCCAATTGTTGTGATTCCTTTTTCGTATAACCTGTACCTTTACCCAGCGATACGCCCATCAGAGTTACACTTGACTGAAATACAGGGTTTTTATCATCATCTTTCAATGTCTCCAACAATTCAAATACAATTTCCAGTTTGTTTTTCTGGCTCCATTCAATCAGATGCGATTTGAAATTCACTTCTTTTTTTGCAATCGTTTTTAATGAAATATGTCGTTCGATGACTTGTTTTTCAACAAATTCAAGACATTTCCGGTAACCTTGATCCAAGTAAACCGCTCCAATTAATGCTTCAAAAGCATTTCCGTAAATATAATGATTATGTGACGTGGTTTTCCGATTCATAACCATCAATTCGTTCAACCCCATATCGATAGCAAGGCGGTTCAAACTATCGCGCTGAACGATCTTGGAACGTGTTTGAGTCAGAAAACCTTCTTTCCGGTTTGGAAATTTTTTATAGATAATATCTGCAATGATGGCATTGAGCACTGCATCCCCCAGAAATTCGAGCCGTTCGTTATTCTGCCACCTGCCATCTTCTGTTTCGATGGATGACGACCGATGAATAAATGCCTGTTCGTATAAATACAAGTTTTTGGGATAAAAACCAAGCAATTTATACAGCGCTAAATAAGGAGATTCTTTTTTTGAAAAAAGTTTTTTGAGTTTTCGGAATAAAACGTTTATCACATTACTTTATAAACTTTTTTACGATAACACTGGCATTATGGCCTCCAAATCCGAAGGTATTTGACAAAGCAACGCTTACAATTCTTTTTTGTGCTTTATTAAATGTAAAGTTCAATTTATAATCTATATCGGGGTCTTCGTCTCCTTCCATAAAATTTATTGTCGGGGGAACCATGTCATTTTGTACTGCCAGGATGGATGCTGCTGCTTCGACCGCTCCGGCAGCGCCTAACAGATGGCCGGTCATTGATTTGGTTGAACTGATATTCAATTGATAGGCATGATCTCCAAAGACATCCTTAATGGCTTTGATTTCAGAAACATCACCTACGGGCGTTGCCGTTCCGTGAACATTAATATAATCAATATCGGCGGGTTTCATTTCGGCATCCTCCAAAGCATTCATCATTACTAATTTAGCCCCAATTCCTTCGGGATGACTTGCGGTCAGGTGATATGCATCGGCTGACATTCCCGTACCGGCTATTTCGGCATAGATTTTGGCGCCCCGCGCTAAAGCATAATCTAATTCCTCCAAAATCAAACATGCGCCTCCTTCGCCTAATACAAATCCATCGCGGCTTAAACTAAAAGGCCTTGAGGCTGTTTCCGGCGAATCGTTTCGTGTCGAAAGGGCGTTCATCGAATTAAAACCGCCAATACCCACTATTGCGACTGCCGCTTCGGATCCTCCTGTCAGTATGATATTTGCTTTACCCAAACGAATGTAATTAAATGCGTCGGAAATGGCATTAGTCGATGAAGCACAGGCTGAAACCGTTGCAAAATTCGGACCTCTTAATCCGTATTTCATGGAAATATGGCCGGCGGCAATATCGACAATCATTTTGGGAATAAAAAAGGGATTAAACTTGGGGCCTAAATTTTCGTTATAAGCCCTGACTTCTTCTTGGAAAGTAAAAATGCCTCCAATTCCGGATCCGAAAATTACACCAATTCGATCCTTGTTCTCTTTGTCCAGTTCCAAACCTGCATCAATGATCGCCTGATCAGCTGATACTAAAGCGAATTGGGTAAAACGGTCGAGCTTGCGTGACTCTTTCCTGTCCATGTATTGGCTTACATCAAAACCTTTCACCTCACAAGCGAATTTGGTTTTGAATTTAGTCGCATCAAACTGAGTAATAGGCCTTGCACCGCTTACTCCATTAATCATACTTTCCCAGGTTTCCGAAATCGTATGACCCAATGGTGTAATCGCCCCAAGGCCTGTTACTACAACTCTTTTCAATCTCATAATCAGTTGATCAGATTACTTTGTGCTTGCTTGGATATAAGCAATGGCATCGCCAACTGTAGAGATTTTTTCTGCTTGATCATCGGGAATGGACAACTCGAATTCTTTTTCAAATTCCATAATCAACTCCACAGTGTCAAGAGAATCAGCTCCTAAATCGTTTGTAAAGCTCGCTTCATTGGTTACTTCCGATTCTTCCACACTCAACTTGTCGACAATGATAGCTTTAACTCTTGCTGCAATTTCAGACATAATTTTTTAATTTTAGATTAATAATAAATTCAATATAAATTTTAATTTTGCGGTGCAAAGTAAAGAATTTTTTAGCTTACAAAGCAAAGAAAATGGATAAAAAAACAAAAAAAATGCACATTTTTTCTTTTAGTGTGCATTTTTCAAACAAATTGAGATGAAAAAAATTGCAATTTTTGCCTCCGGCTCAGGTACAAATGCCGAAAATATTGTGAGGTATTTTACAGATAATCAAAATGTTAAAATCTCACTATTGGTGTCAAACAATCCCCATGCAGGCGTCCACGACAGGATGAACCGGCTTGGCATCCCATCGGCGACTTTTTCCAACCAAGATTTTGCAGATGGAGGCATAATCGTAAAAAAAATGGAAGAATTTCAGGTAGACTGGATCATTTTAGCCGGCTTCCTGAAAAAGATTCCGGCGACCATTCTCCATAATTATCCCGGCAGGATTATCAATATCCATCCTGCCCTGCTGCCCAAATATGGAGGGCAAGGCATGTATGGGATGCGTGTGCATGAAGCGGTGGTGGCTTCGGGCGAAAACGAATCGGGAATTACCATCCATTTTGTCAATGAAAATTATGATGAAGGGCGGATTATTTTCCAAGCCCGTTGCCCTGTACTACCTTCCGATACAGCTGATGATGTGGCCGATAAAGTACATGCCCTTGAATACAAGTACTATCCGGAGGTGATACGGGAGGTATTAGACAAATGACGTAATTAATGCCTTCGAATTAATATCCCATCGCACATCCATCTTTCCGGCTTTCGGATGCACCGTAATACACTTTGTTTTCAGGGTCGAACAAAATAGCCTGATAGCCGCCATAGCTGTCTCCAAAGCCATAACCAACTTTGTGACCCATATTGAGCAACTTACGGATGGTTTCAGTCGAAAAGCCGTTTTCGAGTAAGACGCTTCCTCCACCCGCCTCTTGTCCAACGCCAACAGGCGACGTAGAACCGAGGTGATCGATTCGCGGAGCATCACCCGCTTCTTGTACATTCATACCGAAGTCGATGATATTCAGTAGGATTTGCACATGTCCCAACGGTTGAAAATCGCCACCCATCACACCGAAGCTCAGAAATGGTTTTCCGTCTTTGGTGGCAAAAGCCGGGATAATGGTATGGAAAGGCCGTTTGCCCGGCATCAAGGCATTGGCATGGGTTTCGTCAAATGAGAATAATTCGGCACGGTTTTGCAACATAAACCCCAAACCCGGAGGTACCATCCCACTTCCCATACCCCTGTAATTACTTTGGATAAAGGAGACCATATTGCCGTCTTTATCTGCCACAGTCAGGTATATCGTATTGTCGGTATTGGCAATAACGCCGGCTTGGGGGTTCTGCGATGCCCGGAGATCGTTGATTTCTTTTCCGCGTTCTATGGCATATTCCTTGCTGATAAGTCTTTGAACAGGCACTTCATAAAAACGCATATCGGCATAGTATTTGGCACGGTCTACAAAAGCTAATTTTTTGGCTTCCACAAAATAATGAATAGGTTCGGGCGAACCGAAACCATATGTTGCCAAGTCGTACGGTTCTAATAGATTGAGCATCTGAAGCGCGGCAATGCCTTGTCCGTTTGGCGGGAGTTCCCAAATATCATATCCCCGGTAGTTGGTTGTCACCGGATCAATCCATTCCGAGGTATGCATTGCCAAATCTTCCAAATTCAGATAGCCTCCCTGCGATTGGATAAATGAGCCCATGTTAGCGGCAATACTACCTTTATAAAATTCATCGCGTCCCTTTTGAGCGATCAATTGTAATGTGTTTGCCAGCATCGGATTGCGATAGACGTCTCCTTTCTTCCATTGTTCGCCATTCGGGGCATATGTTTCTTTGATATTGGGATATTGGCTTGCAAAGTTTGCAATTGTCCTTTGAATACCGGGAGCAATGACCTCCGTTAGCGGAAAGCCGGAATTGGCATAATCAATGGTGGGTTGCAATAACTGTCCCATAGCAAGCGATCCGAATCGTTTGTGCAATTCGTACCAGCCGTCTACGCATCCCGGAACGCTTACGGGAATAGCGCCGAATTGAGGCATTTGTGTGCATCCTTTCT
>JAIRJR010000297.1 GCA_031260575.1 Tannerella sp. | reverse complement strand
ATGTCGAAGTCGATATTGTACAAAGAGACGACCGCTCAAAAGAGGGAGAAGTGATTGTGGATATCAATATCAACAAGAATCTGAAAACGAAGATTGAAGAAATTGCCATTACGGGCAATAAAGAACTGTCCGATTTTGCGCTGAAAAAAGCGATGAAAAAGACCAATGAAAAATTCAATTTAAGCAAAAGATTTAAAACGAGTATATTAGAATTATTCAGCACCAAAAAGTTTACCACCGAAGAATATGTAAGCGACAAGAAAAACTTTATTGACAAATACAACGAATTTGGATTTCGCGATGCGATCATCGTTACCGATAGCGTCGAAACCTTGAACGAAAAATATGTAAAAATACATCTGAATGTGGATGAAGGTCAGAAGTATTACTTCAATAATATCCAATTTGTCGGAAACACCAAATATCCGTCCGAATTGTTGGAAAGGGTATTGAATATTAAACCCGGAGATGTTTATAACACAAAAAAACTACAGGATCGGCTAAACAACGACGACGATGCAGTTGCTAATATATATTATAACAACGGTTATTTGTTCTTTGGCGCCGATCCGATTGAAGTCGATATACAGAATGATTCGATCTCGTTGGAAATACGCATCCAAGAAGGTCCGCAAGCCACTATCAATAAGATCATTATCAATGGAAACGACCGTGTGTATGAAGATATCGTACGTCGTGAACTGCGTACCAAACCCGGCCAATTGTTTAGCAGGGAAGACTTGATGCGTTCGTATCGTGAGTTGGCTCAGATGGGTCATTTCGACCCGGAAAACATGCAGCCGGAGCCTTTGCCCAATATGGAAAACGGAACCGTGGATATCCGTTGGAATTTAGTTTCCAAAGCAAACGACCAGGTTGAAGTTTCAGCCGGATGGGGACAAACCGGCGTCATCGGAAAATTAAGTTTAAAATTCACCAACTTCTCCATGAAGAACCTATTCAATCCGGGCACATATAGAGGTATCATTCCTCAAGGCGAAGGACAGACATTTTCCATCAGTGGCCAGGCAAGTGCACAAAATTATCAGTCATATAGTATTTCGTATTTAGATCCCTGGTTTGGCGGGAAAAGGCCTAATATGTTCTCTGCAAGTATTTACTACGCCAAATATACCGGTATGAATACAAGTTATCTGTCCCAGCAAATGTCCCAATTTGGAGGGTACAACCCATATTATGGATATGGCGGCGGATATGGTGGCGGATATGGCGGAGGCGGATATGGATATAATAGCGGGTTATACGAAGGAATCTATGAAAGCGCTTACGACCCCAGCAAATATATGCAAATGATCGGCGCTTCACTTGGATACGGAAAGCGCTTGAATTGGCCTGACGACTACTTCCAGCTTACGGCATCGTTTAATTACCAGTTATATAGAATGAAAAACTGGTCGGGTTATTTTATCATCAGCGATGGCGCATGTCATAAATTCAGTCTGGATTTAACTTTCCAACGAAACTCAATTGACAATCCGCTCTATACACGTTTTGGTTCGCAGTTTTTGACATCCTTATCCGTCACCCCCCCCTATTCTTTATTCGATGGAAAAGACTATGCAAGTATGACGGATGAGGGACAAAAAAACAAATGGATCGAATATCATAAATGGAAATTTTCGGGTAAAGTGTTCTTTCCGCTGATTCCATTGCCTCAACAAAATGGACCTAAACGGACTCCGGTGATCATGGCGCGAACCGAATTTGGTTTCATTGGTTATTTTAATAAGCATAAAACCAACTATTTTGAAACATTCCAGGTTGGAGGCGACGGCATGACGGGGTATACAAGTTATTACGCAGTAGATATTATCGGATTAAGGGGATATGAGAATGGTTCGATGTCGGGTAATCAAAATCCCTATGTCCAGTACGGGCGTGCCTACACCCGTATGACGATGGAATTGCGCTATCCTTTTATTTTGGAACCATCCTCGACGATCTACGGATTAGCCTTCGTAGAAGCAGGAAATGCATGGAACTCAGTCAATGAATTTAATCCGTTCGACCTGAAACGCTCTGCCGGAGTCGGTGTACGTATCTTCCTTCCCATGATTGGAATGATGGGAATCGACTGGGGATACGGTTTTGATCAACCGTACGGCATGCCAAAAAAAGGAGGAAGTCAATTCCATTTCATTCTGGGACAAGAGTTTTAACAGTGGTTTCCGGCGGTCGTGGAGGCTCTCAACATGCGAATGATTAATGGTTAATTATATATAATAATTTCATTTAAAAATAAACCTTTTGAATATTTTTGCAGTCAATAATATACGAACTTTAAAAAGGATTAAGCGATGAAAAGAAAAGTGTTTTTAATAGCAGGAATGGCTTTGATGTTTGCAATGACAACCATGGCCCAAAAATTTGCCTTAATAGATATGGAGTATATTTTGAAAAATATACCGGCGTATGAGATGACCAACGAACAGTTGTCCCAATTATCCAAAAAATGGCAAAGTGAAATTGATGCGCTTCAGGAAGAAGCCCAAAACATGTATAAGAGCTACCAGAGTGACTTGGTATTTCTATCAGCCGAGATGCAATCGAAACGCCAGGAAGCGATTATAAAAAAAGAACAGGAAGCGCAAGAGGTGAAGCGGAAATATTTTGGCCAGGATGGCGAATTCTACCAGAAACGCAATAGCTTGATGAAGCCCATCAATGATGAAATCTGGAATGCCGTAAAAGAAATTGCTACGGACAAAGGATATGATTTAGTCGTCGACCGCGCTTCGGCAATGAGTGTGATTTATGGAAATCCCCGCATAGATATCAGTAACGAAGTATTGGTGAAATTAGGATATTCAAAATAATTGCGTATATTTGTACCCGTTTTAATAAAAAACAGTTTTATCATAATAAATAATAAACATTTAATAATCATTGGAAAATGAAGAAATTTATCGTATTAATGTTTTTGCTTCTATCAATCGGAGCCTACTCACAAGAGTTGAAAATTGCGTATGTAAATGCAGGTGAAGTTTTTAACATCATGCCTGAAATCACAGATGCCGAGACTAAAATGGCTACAATCAGAAAACAGTATGAAGATACTTTAAAAGCCATGACGGATGAACATACGCTGAAATATCAAGAGTATATGAAAATTGAAGCGACGCTACCCGAAAATCTCAAGCTGAAAAAACAACAGGAAATAATGGAGTTGCAAGACCGTTATCAAAATTATCTTCCCGTTGCGGATCAGGAAATCCAACAGGAACAAGAAAAGATTTATGCGCCGATTCAAGAAAAACTGATGAATGCCATTAAAGCAGTGGGCGACGACCAGAAATATACCGCTATTTTTGCCAATAATCCCAATATCGTATATTATGTAGGCGCAACTGCTATTGATGCCACCCCGCTGGTTAAAGCAAAATTGGGATTGAAATAGAATTGGAAAACGTACCCATAGGTATCTTTGATTCGGGATATGGCGGACTAACTATCTTTGAGAAAATCAGGGATTTATTGCCGCAATACGACTATCTTTATCTCGGTGACAATGCACGTACTCCCTATGGATCGCGCTCTTTTGAGGTCGTATATCAATTTACACTCCAAGCCGTCAGGCATCTGTTCAATGCCGGTTGCCCATTGGTCATCTTAGCATGTAATACGGCATCGGCAAAGGCTTTGCGAACGATTCAACTACGCGATCTGCCGCAAATCGCACCCGAAAACCGTGTATTGGGAATTATTCGTCCGACTGTCGAAGTGATCGATGGGATAAGCCATACCAAACATGTAGGCATCTTGGGGACATCGGGCACGATACAATCCCAATCCTACAGCCTTGAAATATCCAAACTATTTCCCCATATTACGGTTGTAGAAGAGGCATGCCCTATGTGGGTGCCATTAGTCGAAAACATGGAATCCGATTCTCCCGGCGCCGATTATTACGTAAAAAAGCATATTAATAACCTGTTGATGCAAGATGCAAAGATAGACACGATTATTTTGGGATGCACACATTATCCATTGCTGATCCATAAAATCAAACAGTTTTTACCCCGTGGGATTACAGTTTTCACACAAGGTGTTCAGGTTGCCGAAAGTTTGAAGAATTACCTGTCGCGCCACCCTGAGATGAATTGCCGGCTTACGAAAGGCCATACCTCCCGTTTTCAGACAACCGAATCAAGCGCAAAATTTACTGAAATGGCTTCCCTGTTTTTGAATCAAACCGTCGATGTCGAACAGATTTCGGTGACGTAAATTACGTTATTGACGAACGATATCCTTCCCGAACGGCGAAAGCGCCAGTTTGGCCATCTTGAAGTGTTGATTGCCAAATGGAATACCAATTACTGTGATCCAAAGCAGAATGCCGAAAAACAAGTGGGTCAGGCAAATACAAAAACCACCCAAGATGATCCACACCACATTCATGATGACCGACAGGCAACCGCTGCTGCCGTTGTCAACTACTTTGCTCCCGAATGGCCATAATGCCAACATGGCTAATTTTAAGGACTGAAAGCCAAAAGGGATACCGATAATGGTGATCATCAATAAAAAACTTGCGATCACATATTCGATGGCTGTAATCAAACCGCCAAAAATCAACCAAATCAAATTACCTAAAAGTTTCATAGCTACTATCATTATTTTTTTTTATATCCATCCTTCACTTTCAATTTTCAACGCTTCCACCACCGGCTTCAAGAATTTTTCGGAGAGTTTGTTGTTTGACAACTTCGAAGCTATCCCGTAATTCGGGTTTGACGGGATAAGCAGGTGGCGATTCCATTTTAAGCGGGTCGATTGGCGTACCGTTTTTATAGACCCTGAAATCCAAATGCGGTCCGGTTGATAAACCGGTCGAACCGACATACCCGATTACTTCACCTTGTTGCACCTGTCTACCTACCTGAATATCTTTGGCAAATCCGCGAAGGTGCATATACACGGTAGCATAGACCGAGTTATGTTGTATTCTGATGTAGTTGCCGCCGCCGCCCGCTTCATATCCGCGTGTCACAACCCTCCCGCTTCCAATGGATTTGACAGGCGTGCCGGAAGGAGCAGCATAGTCGACGCCATGATGCGCACGGTTGATCCTCAATACAGGATGAAAGCGGGAATTGGTAAAACGGGAAGAAATGCGGATAAAATCTAAAGGCGCTTTCAGAAACTCCCTGCGAAGGCTTTGGCCTTCCGCATCAAAGTATTCCGGAATACTGTCCTGTATGAACGGAATGGCTGTAAATGCTTTCCGGTCGTGAAAAAAGACAGCGCCGTCGATCGAATAAACATGGATTGATACGGTATCATCCCTGAATGATTCGGTATATAGTATTTGAAACGAATCTTGTGCCTGGATTGCAAAAAAATCGATCTGCCACATAAATATATCGGCTACCTGTACCGCCAATATGGGGTTGACACCTTGCTTTTCAATCACATTCCACAGAGAGGATTTGAGACTTCCGGACAAGTATCGTTGCCTGCGTGTAATTTCTTTTTGATAGGGATATACATTTATTTCAATGCCGGTTATATCAATGATTATATGTTCAATATGCGATTTTGCATAGATAATGTACCGGATGGACTCCGTACTGTCTTGCGCCGACAAGACATAAAAAAAACGTCCGGGTTGAATTTTTTTTGGGTCGAGATAGTCGGAAGAGGCTTTCATAATGTGGTCGCTTTGATTAGCCGATAAACCCATCTTTGAAAATATGGACGCCAAATAGTCGCCCTGCTTGATTGTATACTCCTTTAAATTGAGCGAATCAATGCAGATGTCGAATAAATACGTACATGTATCTTCAACTTCATATCTTCCTTGTTTCGGATCTGATTTGCCCGGTCTACATGAAAAACTCCATAAACAAATTGTAATCATGCAAATAACAAAGCTAATGATCCGATAAAGCGTTTGCCTGACGATCATGGTGGTGCAAAAATACAGAAAAATCAGATAATGGAGTAAAAAATCAAATTTTTGTTTTATAAATGACCGCAAGATGTATTATTATCCCCGATAAACGGTAAACTTGCAACAACAACGAAAAAAATTATGTAAAGCTTTACATAATTTTTTTCGATGTATCGAAGTACGGCAATTCGCCAAAACCGGAGGATCCGTTGACAGACTTGAGATTGACTGCATCGGCAGGTTGGGAGATTGATATTTGGGGCAAATTGAGTAGCCTGAAAAAGTCGCAGGAAGCCTTGTATTTTCAACAAGAAGCTACGGTACGCGCTACGCAAACCCAAATCGTATCCAACATTGCATCATCTTATTATCGTTTGATTATGCTCGACTGCCAAAAGGCTGTCACCGAAAAAAACATAGAAAGTTATACACATTATTTGAATACGGTCAAAGAATTGAAAAAATCGGCTCAGGTTACTGAAGTAGCTGTATTGCAAGCCAACGCACAACTATCTGCCGCCCGCGCCTATCTACCTCAAATCAATGCATCAATCGCCATTGAGGAAAACTATATTTGTATGCTTCTCGGAAAAAGCCCGGAAACCATTTCGCGATCGAACAACATTGATCTTACGCTTTTTCATCCCGGTGCATTGTCAACCGGTATACCTGCCCAATTGTTGAGCAACCGTCCGGATGTACAGGCAGCCGAATATGCCTTATGTTCAGCACATGAACAATTTAATGCAGCGCGTGCGGCATTGTATCCCCAATTCACACTGTCCGGTTCGATAGGGTCAAATGCCAATGGTTTGGAAAACTGGTTTAACCTGCCCGGGTCGCTATTTTGGAATGTGATTGGCGGATTGACACAGCCTGTATTGAACGGTCGCACCCTGAAAACACAAAAAGAAATCGCCCGATTGCAGGAAGACGCCACATTTTTATTGTTTAAACAAACGTTGCTCTATGCCGGAAATGAAGTATCAAATGCCTTGTCGTCCATCCATTTCGTCACACAACAGGCCGGATACCAGAAAGAACAGGTAGAAGCACTAAAAAAAGCCTACGAATATTCACAAGAATTATTAATCAACGGATACGCAACCTATTGAGATGTTTTATCGGCTCAAAACAACGTTTTATCAAGCGAACTCTCCCTCTATTCAACCTACAATTCAATTATCCAACAAAAAATAATCCTGTATCGCGCATTAGGCGGGGGATGGAGACTTTAATAATCGGGGCTGGTACAAATTGTCGTACGCCAATCTCAATTGGGATACATTCCTGCCTACCTGCAGACATGATGGAATGCCTAATACTGGAATCACCGCGATTTAAAGTGCGTAATAACCCTATTTATTATTTTCAATTCTACAACACAAAACGGTACCATCAAAGTTTGGGACAAGTCGCCAAATAAACTCTATAATCCTGTTAAAACGGATTGAAATGACTTTTTCAACTGAAACAATGTTTTATCATTCATCTCAAAAAAAAGTTGAAAAAAATTTGTCGTTTAAAAAAATAATATAGTAATTTTGCAACGTGTTTAACTTTGTAAAGCATCACTTTAAGAACAACTGAATTTGGTGATACAGGTGGGAAGCATTACAGAGGACAAAATGAAAAAATAATATTTATTGATTTTTATAACTTAAACAATTATTTTTATGAGACTATTAATTATTTTATATGTTAATTTGTTTTCTTGTTTTATCATTTATGGACAAGAAAAAACAAAGTGGGATTATCCTGTAAAACCGGGAACTGAGGAATGGAAAAAATTCCAAAGTAATGAAGAAATGGTAAACTCTTGTCAAATACCTGATGTGGTTTTGTCTACATTGACAACAGAAGAATTGGTTGATTTGAGTTTACGGTATCCCTTGATTTATGATGTTTTTGCATTTGAGAACATGAATAGTGGACTTAATAAATTATTCAATGATTTTAACGGAATAAGAGAACTTTATAATAAGAGTGAGGTATCGAACAACCTAATAAAAAGATATTCCGAACAAATAAAGATTTTTTCTATTTTGGACGGAAAAAGTACAGAGTATGAAAAGGGGAAATTTATTGTTACTGTTTCTCTAATGGAAGTACTATTATGCCGATGTGTAGAGCAAAATGATGCCGATAAGGAAAAATCAAAAGAAATATTACGGGCATTAGTTGCCGGATATGAAGGAAAATTAAAATATATTGATTATTTTAAAGGAGTAGGATTTCGAAGTAATGTCTATTCTCGCGTCAATGTTATTTCAGAGATAAGCGAACATAAAATTGAAAAATTACCACAAAAAGAAAAAAACTTAGTAAAATTTTCAGGCTTGGCTGATGAACAAGCTTTGAGAATCATCGACGAAGTTTCATACCAATTAATTAAATAGAAAAGTGAAAAAGTTGTTTGGATTTATTTTAAGTTTGCTGTTGATAACATGCAACCAAAGAGAGCTTGATAATAAACCGGATAAGGAGCCGGATAGGGAGCCGGATAGGGAGATTATTTGCGAAAGTCCTTCTAAAGAAGAAAATCCGACTTGGTTAAAAGTATTAATTAAAAAAGCAGAAACAGATAAAACAGGTCATTATTTGGGCTGTATCTGGCTTGAAAAATTCAAGGGACAG
>JAIRJR010000289.1 GCA_031260575.1 Tannerella sp. | reverse complement strand
TTCTGTCCGAGAAAATCCTTTTCGGTATCGCGTCCGCCGTTGTCGGTCATGCGGCGCAGGGTGGTTTTCAGGCTGTGGAACAGTTCTCCCTTTTCGAAATCTGTCAATGTAGATTTTTTACGTTTGGGATGAATACCGCCGTTGAAAAGAATATCCTGCAACACGCCATTACCCAAACCGGGAATGCGCTGTTTGGGAATTTCAAGCATAACAATATGTTCTTTAAAATATTACGTTTATGGTAGCAGGTCCTTCCTGCCATGATATTTGGGAAAATGCCGTAAGTTTACAAAATCCCCTCAAATCATCAGGGAGTTTTTTATTGAATTTACATTCGCTTCTCTCGCTCATTTCTTATACTTTGCCACCATAATCACCGGATTGTCTTCCACATCCAATTTCGCTGCAATTTCTTTCAGTCTTCCTTTCAACTCTCCTTTTCCATAAGCCTCAACAAGTTGGTAGGCTTCTATTTTTCTTTGGAATGCAATTTCATCATTTGCACCAGAATTCCGTATCATATATACATTTATTTGATTCGGAAAATCATCATTAATTACCGCATATTCGTATATGGCTTTCTCTTTCCTGTCGTACATTAAATAAGTTACCGGCCAAAGAACACGCGTATCAGCCGGAGTAGTACCTACAGTTTCAGGTTCCGCCTTCTCGGTTTGCAGAAACCAATAAAGTTCTGTGAGTATTCCCAATGACAAAAACGCTTCAGGTTTTTCGGATTGAATGGATGGGGTCCGTACCATAAAAGGAGTTATACTATGGTCTGGTAAATAGTTAAATACCGTATCGTTAGCATATACAGTAAGTATCCAATTCTCATGCCAAGGTATGATAGAGGTTAATGGGAAATTAGATGTATATGCTTGAACAGTCATGTCATTTCTTCTGATTATTACTATATTCGGTCTTTTTTGTTGACAAGCAGGTTTGATTTCTTTTATAACGCTTCCGTCTTGTTTGGAAATAATAACAAACGGCGGTTTGTCCGTTTCCTCTACATCCAAATCAAAAGATGTATCATGACAAATAAAGCTCTCTGTGTCAAAATTATAAATATTGCCATACGATGAATTGAAACTTCTTTTGTAGTTTCCGTACAAATCATATACCAATATTCTTTTCGCGTCGTTAACAAACATTTCTTCGTTATCCTCATCCAAAACAATTCTATTAATACTTGCATATTCTTCACCGCCCTGCCCCATGCGGTTTATCTTTCTCAAGGCTTTACCGTTTCGGTCATAGATAAATATATCCCCGTCTCTGACGTTATTCCTTACTGCGATGATTTGCTTGCCAATAGCCATCACTACACCCTGATTAAGAAATTCATCATTCGTTTCGAGTGCGATATACTCAACATCCATAAAATCCTGTAAAATCAATTCTTTTTTGGGATAACTTTTCGTGACATCAACCGTGATAAAATTATCAGGTGATTGTTTACCTTTTCCTCCACACCCTGCCATAATAACTAACAGGATGATTACTAACATTGCATTTACTTTTTTCATATCTATTCTATTGTTGTATTAATTATAAATTGACGTGTTATGTTGAGCGCGAATTATTTAATTGCCGCCCGGTAATCATCTGTACATCCCCAATGTGCCGTGAATATATACTCTGCGGAAGGGATTTGGCGGATGATTTCCATTGATTTCACTGCCTGTTCGGTATCCATATCAATGAATGCAGGAATGGGTGCAATTTTGCCGCCTTTCAAACTTGCAATGTCACCTGAGAATAAATATCTGTCATTCACGAGATAAGCTGTCGTTCCACTGGTATGTCCGGGAACAAGAAACGCCTCGAACTTAAAATTTCCAATCTGAACTACCTCACGGTTGTCCAATAAAATGTAGTCGGTACGGGAAATTGAATTTCCAAACCACAGAAATCTGGATTTTGTACCGTTTATCATTTGCTCTTCTTCTTTCGACATATAAAGTTTTGCCTTATCGAATAAACTTAAAGCGCCAACGTGGTCGCCGTCAGTATGAGTTAAGAATACTGCCGCAACATTGTCGGGATTAATTCCCAATTTTCCCATTTCTTCCGCTACTATTGCAGGATTGTTTCCGCAGTCTATAACAATAGATTGCGTATCGTCTTTGATGATAAAAAGATTGGCGAAACCGTCTTTTATAACAAAAATATTATCAACAATATGTCCTGTTTCCGTCGTCGGAAATTTAGAGGCTACAGATAAATTTCTTAAAACCAATCCACCCCACGCCAACGCCAATACAGCTACGATAACACCGATGGTTATCAAAATCCTTTTAAAAATTTTCTTCATCTCAGTTTGTGTTTTTATTGCTTAGACTATTTTTCATTCAATTTTTTACCAAACCTTTTATTGAAAACAGAATCTTTGGTTTTGAAACATACCCAATTTTTGTCTTCCATGAATACCGAAAATTCTGCCCGCCCTTTTGTTTGAATCATTTCAATTGCTTTACTGCGGTCGCTACGCTCAACCCATGAAGCAATCTTGAGTAACAGCGGATTGTATTTTTTACACTCTTTTACTGATGCATATATCGTACAATCGGCACAGGTAAAAAAGCCGTTTTCGATGCAACACGGCCTTACCTTACATTGTTTATATAAAACCGGCACATTTCGCCGAATTACCCCTGCAACCGTCACATTTACCCGACGTAAATGCAGGACAGGCTTTACAGTAAAGACCGCAGTACGCAATGAATTGTTCATTGCCGGTCGTTTGTTCACTTTGATTTCGATGATTCTTTTCCATTGCTTAAAATATTGATGATTAATTACTTCAATCGTTACAACAAATAATTGTTTTCTCTGTTCGCTACTTGCAAAGTGGCAAGCCTG
>JAIRJR010000275.1 GCA_031260575.1 Tannerella sp. | reverse complement strand
GCATACGGCATCATTCGTACTCATTATATGTTTTCCAAGCGTTTGCATTCTTTGCGTTTCGCTTTTTTGCGCGATGGCTTGGCCAGAAGATGGTGCGGAATATATCTTCAAAACTTGTACTTCCACCTCCTCCTGAGCCAAGTGTAAACGGATCATCGACAGTAGTTTTTCGGTGGGTAAGCATATCCTTCGCTTTGAGTTCTTCCATAAATTTTTTGCTGATTTTGTAAGCTTCCGTTCGAATAACCGGAAATGTATCTTTCCGGTTCGATACCCATACCTTATATACACCCACCGGCACATCATGCGGTTTGGGTTTTGATTCCGGCACTGTGATTCCTTCGAACGACCTGACGATAGGCATTTCTGAGGGACTGCTTTTCAATTGCTCCGGTACAAGAGGGTTTCGAATAAGTGTGCCTGAGTTGATGGCTTTCCGGGTTGCATCATTCAACCGGATTTTTTCATTGCCATTGACAACGCGTTGAAGCCATAAAGAATCCTTCGTTGTCCATTCTTGTGCATAAATGTTTATGTGAGAGCCGAAGACAACGATAAAAAACATGATGTAACAATGTCTCATGGATTCTTAATTTTCGGCAAAAATAGATGGAAAAAGATTAAAAGTATGTTTTATTCTCTTAATAAACGTTGGTTTTATATAAAAGCAACGATTTTCTATTTTTTTTCTACTTTTAAGCCTAAAGATAGGCTACGTCTCGGCAATACTCAAATAAATTTGGTACTGCACTCAACTTGCACTATCTTTGCGGGATGAATGGAATTGTATTTGATATCAAACGCTTTACGATACACGATGGGCCGGGAATACGTACTACGGTATTTCTGAAAGGTTGTCCGTTGCATTGCAGTTGGTGTCACAATCCGGAAAGTATCGGACATCATCCTTGCAAAGTCAAGAAAACATTGAAATTGAATGGCAAGCGTTTGATAAAAGAAGAAATTATCGGATATGAAATTTCTGCGGATCAGTTATTTGCCGAGTTGGAGAAAGAACGTGTTTTTATGGACGAATCGGGTGGGGGAGTTACTTTTTCGGGAGGTGAACCCCTGTTTCAGAACGATTTTTTGCTTGAATTATTAAAGACTTGCAAACAGGCCGGTATACACACTGCTGTCGACACTTCATTATTTGCTGCATGGGAAAAAATAAAAGACCTATTGGCGTTTACCGATTTATTTTTGGTTGATTTGAAATTGATGGATAGCGCTGCACATCAGTTGTATACAGGTTCGCCCAATGAAATGGTTCTGGATAATATCCGAAAGTTGGTTTCTGCCGGCGCTACCCTGATTATTCGTAGTCCGGTCATACCGGCTGTAACGGATTCGAGCGAGAACATCGCGCAAACCATCTCATTTCTACATTCTTTAGAAGGTAA
Organism: Tannerella sp.; assembly: GCA_031260575.1. Lineage (GTDB taxonomy): Bacteria > Bacteroidota > Bacteroidia > Bacteroidales > Tannerellaceae > Tannerella. Next base: position 13,670 of record JAIRJR010000275.1, on the reverse strand, counting down.
AATCAAGGAAGTACACCTGCTTCCTTTTCACAATACCGCCAAAGGAAAATACATAAGTGTTGGCAAGGAAAATGCGTTTGGTAATCTGAAATCACTTCAAAAAGAAGAAATGTTGGAGATAAAAAGACAATATGCAGATGCCGGATTTATCGTAAAAATCGGCGGATAAATAAAACAATGATAAAATGCACTTAACTGAATAAAAGGACTTAAAACATACAATATTGAACATAAAATATGACACCGAGAATTAAAAAATTACGCGAACAAAGTTTGGAAGCCGTTTACACCATTTCGGCCGAAAGAGCGCTTCTGGTTACTGATTTTTACAAAAATCATCTATCCATAGCCGATTCCATACCTGTACAACGTGCCAAAGCCTTTCATTACATCTTGTCGAACAAGTATGTGTGTATCAATGACGATGAACTGATTGTCGGAGAAAGAGGCCCTGCTCCCAAGGCAACCCCTACCTATCCCGAAATCAACCTGCATTCCTTAAGGGATTTAGATATATTGAATACGCGCGAGAAGGTATGGTTCAGGGTTGATGCAGAAACGCGGGATGCCTACGAGCAGGTGATTATTCCTTTCTGGAAGGGTAAATCGAATCGTGAACGGGTGATGGACAATATGAAGCCTGAATGGCACGATGCCTATCATGCAGGGATTTATACGGAATTTATGGAACAGCGGGCACCGGGACATACCGTGGCAGGAAATAAGATTTACCGGAAAGGCATGCTTGATATCATTCTGGATATCAAGGAAAGCCTTTCTAAATTGGATTTTATGAACGACCCGAAAGCATTCGACAAGCAAGAAGAGCTGAAAGCCATGCAGATAGCCGCTGAAGCGCTTATCTTCTTTGCAAACCGACATGCCGGACAATTGGAAATATCGGCTGTAGAAGAAAAAGATGCTAACCGCAAAAAAGAATTGCTTCAAATGGCGAAAGTATGCCGGAATGTACCTGCCAATGCTCCCGAAACATTTCACGAAGCTTTACAATATTACTGGTTTGTACATTTGGGCGTAGTCACCGAACTAAATCCATGGGATTCGTTTAATCCGGGCAGGCTCGACCAGCACCTCTTTCCGTTTTATCAAAAAGAAATGGCTGCGGGAACACTTACACGCGATCAAGCAGTTGAACTGTTACATTCATTCTGGATCAAATTCAACAACCATCCCTCGCCTCCCAAAGTGGGAATCACTGCCGAAGAGAGCAATACCTACACCGATTTTGCTTTGATAAACGTTGGGGGGGTAAAACCCGATGGTTCGGATGCAGTCAATGAGATGTCGTTTATCCTGTTGGATGTGATTGAGGAAATGCGTTTGCTGCAACCAAGCTCGATGGTTCAGTTAAGCAAGAAAAGCCCTGACCGTTTCATTGATCGCGCCATTAAAATTGTCAAGACGGGATTCGGGCAACCTTCCATATTCAATACCGATGCGATTATTCAAGAACTTGTTCGACAGGGAAAAGACATCGTCGATGCACGCAATGGCGGAGCAAGCGGATGTGTGGAAGCGGGCGCTTTCGGCACGGAAAGTTATGTGCTGACCGGATATTTCAATTTACCGAAAATCCTTGAAATCACGCTGCATAACGGATTTGATCCCCGTACCCGGAAACAAATCGGATTACAAACCGGTCACCCCGAATCGTTTGGTTCGATGGACGCGTTGTGGCAAGCCTTCCGCAAACAGGTTGAACATTTTGTTGAAATCAAAGTGACGGGAAGCAATATCATTGAAAAGTTGTTTATGACCTATATTCCTACCCCTTTCTTGTCGTTGATTATTGACGATTGTGTTGCCAATGGTACGGATTACATTTCAGGCGGTACACGCTACAATACCAACTATATCCAAGGGGTCGGCATGGGAACGGTTACCGACTCGCTGACAGCCCTCAAATACCATGTTTTTGATGAAAAAACATTCAGTATGAAGCAATTATTGAATGCTTTGGAGAATAATTTTGAAGGCGATGACGCTCTCCATTTTAAATTGGTATATGAAACGCCCAAGTACGGAAACGATGATGACCGTGCTGACGATCAGTTGCGCGAAGTTTTTGAAATTTACTATGGGGCGGTGAATGGAAAGAAAAGCCCGCGAGGCGCCGACTACCGTATTAACTTACTACCCACCACCTGTCATGTATATTTCGGAAGTGTTATGCAGGCCAGCGCCGATGGAAGAATGGCGGGCGTACCTGTTTCGGAAGGCATTTCACCGGTTCAGGGCGTTGATAGCAAGGGGCCTACTTCTGTTATCAAGTCGGCTTCCAAGATTGACCATCTGCGGACGGGGGGCACGCTGTTGAATCAGAAATTTACACCCTCGTTATTTGAGAATGACGAGGCGATACGGAAAGTATCCGGTTTGGTTCGCAGTTATTTCCGGATGGACGGACATCATATTCAATTTAATGTAGTAGATGCGGAAACCCTGAGGAAAGCCCAGAAGAATCCGGAACATTACCGGGATTTGATTGTCCGTGTGGCAGGTTATAGCGACTATTTCAACGATTTAGGGATCGACTTGCAGAATGAGATCATTCAGCGGACGGAACAGATGATATAAATATTTTCAAGTTTCTTGTATATTACGCAAAAAAAAACCGACTGTAAAGCCGGTTTTTTTTGCGTAACGCGATGATTATTTATCATCCGTATTCATGATCACCACGCGGTTCCATTCATTTACGCTGTATGGTTGTACTTCATCGCCTCTCCAGTCGATAGAGATTCTGTTGGTAGGAACACCATATTTTTCAGTGAGTTGTTTAGCAACCGCTCTTGCACGTCTTTCCGACAAGCCTTTGTTGTAGTCGGGGTTACCTGTTTTTCTGTCGGCATAACCAACTAACTTGATCGGCAGGTTGTGTTTCTTCGCGTAATCAGCTGTGGTCGAGATGTTGATTTCCTGATGCGGGTCGATAATGGATTTGTTCAAGCGGAAGTAAACCACATTTTGAACGTTTTCTCTGGCAGGCGGAATCACCGGAGGCGGCGGGCAATCGGGACAACGTTCCGGACGTTTGCTCAATTCAGCATTCTGAGCGCGCAACGCATTGATTTGCGAATTAAGGTCATTCAACAATGCATAATCCATTTGTTCAATCACTTCAAATTCTTTTTTGCCTAAGTTGAAATTCAAACCTAACATAAGTTGAGGTACACGGTGATACCTTGTACGCGTGCCTGTATGAGCTTCTTTATTCCATTCCTGATCAAGCAATGTGTATTGTCCTTCCAAAGCTAAATCTATGCCTCTACTTAAGCGGAACAGCATCTGGGCGCCAAAGTGTGCGGAAAGGGATTCGGAACGATTCATTACAACTTTCGCATCGTCTGTCATTTTATTTCTATGTCCATATCCCATACCCACAAACGGAACGAAACGGAACACCTTGGATTCCTTATAGGGAGCCCAAAAATTGGTTACATCCCACATAATATCTACATGTGGATTTATCCATGTATAATCCTGCATAACACCCGTTTTAGTAATAAAAGAGTAGTTTTTCATCAAACCACCGTTTATCTGTAAACGGAAAGCCAAGTACGGATTGTACCATTTGCCGATAGAAAGTGCGCCTTGCGGAGCAATACGATCGCCAAAGTTTGCATCTCCATTCTTGTCGCCAATCAGAATGTTAGCTCCACCGGCTAATGTAATAAACATGTTATCCGTAGCAGCGTTTTTCTTGAAGTTGGTTTTTGAGCCGTTTTCCGTACTGAATCCAATCTGTGGTTCATACTGTTGAGCGGATAAAGACATGACTGCTCCCACCAAAAAAGTTAAAAATAATACCTTTGCCTTCATAATTTATTCATTTTTTTATTAAACAATATTCTTTTTTATTTCTATTCACAATAATCGCAACAAAAGTAATGCTTTTTTTAAAAAAAACAAAAAAAAAGTGTATTTTGTTGAAGTTTTTTTTTTATTTTTTTTAAAATAGACGTAATATCAAGATATTAAATTGATTGTAAATAGATCAGGTTTTATATTTTTTTTCCGCTTTCTTTCTATTTTCCATGTTTTTCCTTTTTCCGATGTTGTTTTCAGATATTTACAGCTAATTTCATCAAGTATTGTCCATACTGGTTATGAACCATCCGGGATGCGTTTTGCCTCAAAAAATCCTTGTCAATCCAACCTTTTCGATAGGCAATCTCTTCAAGACAAGCAATTTTTAAGCCCTGTCGCTGTTCAATCACTTCGACAAATGTAGACGCTTCGGAAAGTGAAGCATGAGTTCCCGTATCCAACCATGCAAATCCTCTTCCCATTAATTGCATTTTCAAATTCCCTTCGTTCAGAAAAACTTGGTTTACCGTCGTGATCTCCAATTCTCCACGAGCTGACGGCTGAATGTTTTGCGCTACATCGACCACCTTATTGGGATAAAAATACAATCCGACGACTGCATAGTTTGATTTGGGAAGAGCCGGTTTTTCCTCTACACTTAATACATTTCCCTGTTCATCAAATTCGGCGACACCATAGCGTTCAGGATCATTGACATAATACCCGAATATGGTGGCTCTATTCCTTTCTTCCGCCTCTGTAACGGCATCCTTTAGCATTTTCGTAAAACTCTGTCCATAAAAGATATTATCACCCAATACCAGGCAGGCGGCATCTTCTCCGATAAAATCAGCTCCGATGATAAAAGCTTGAGCCAATCCGTCGGGCGAAGGTTGTTCGGCATACGCAAAACGAACGCCAAAGTCTGAACCATCGCCTAATAGCCGTTGAAACCCGGGAAGATCCAGGGGGGTTGAAATAATCAATATATCACGGATCTCGGCCAGCATCAATACCGATATCGGATAATAGATCATGGGTTTGTCGTAAATCGGTATCAATTGTTTGGAGATCCCTTTTGTTATTGGATATAGACGCGTACCGGATCCGCCGGCTAAAACTATTCCTTTCATAATTATCTGTATTATCTTCTGATTCGTATTTGTATGGCGTTTTCAACCGGTATTTCACTTACAAAAATAAGGTAACCCCCTCCGCCGGCGCCACTGACTTTCCATCCCAATACATTGGGTTTATAGGTTTCAAGCACGTTCAATATCTCCGGCGTTACCATATTGGGAAACATAGCGATCTGAGCCTCAAAACTTGCAGTGAACGCTTGTCCCCAACCTGTAACGTCTTTGATTTGAATAGCCTGCCAACAGTCGTCGGCTGCTTTACTTAGCCGGATGGCTTCATTTTTCGAAATATTCGTATGGGCCAACACATCGAAATCTGTAAGTCGCGGAAATAAAGGAATCAGCCAAAGCCGCTGTTCTATCCATTGCAACAGTTCAGGATCGTTTACCGGCTCAATCGTTTCAGGCCAATATCCACCCCGGTAGTACAACCGGTTCAAGCCCGGCAAGACAATCCCTAATGAATCTTGCGAGCCGCTGACATATTTCGTACCCGGCTGATTCTCAAAACAGAATAGCATCTTCGCTAATGTCTCCCGATCTCCTTCAGGGATATCCGTTTGCCATAATTCTACCGCTTTTTTGCGCGAACTGGTCGACATCCCACTCCTGTCATTAAATTCGTAATCGGGTTCGATACAGATTGTTAACACTGCTCCCGGATAATACTTGCTGACATAGGGTTGATCCAACCAGCCCCCTGCCAAATCAATCCGGTAAGGAATCCTGCATTCCCGGCGTAAAGCTGTAGTTGAACGCGACGGTAAGTTTCCGTACGGTATACGCTTACGCACAATGTATTCAATGCCAAGATCCTTACACAGTTGCTCCTTGATCGGACTATGCCCGTCATTATTGACAAAGAAGATATCCGGCTGAAGCGATTTTATTTCGTCTCGAAAATCAAGCACGCCACTACCTTTGTTAATCCAGGCGTCTTTTACCGATCGAAGCGCTTTAACCATATACAAGCGTTCTTTATCCGAATATACCGTCTTACGGGCTTTCAATTCGTAGATGGTCTTATCGGAGCCGATACCCACATACAAATCTCCATATCCGGCTGCTTCTTCAAAAAAAGCGACATGTCCGCTATGCAACATATCATAACATCCGCTGACAAAGACTTTTTTCATACATTATATACATAAATGGATTGTACGTTACATTTGTTTTACTTTAAACGCTGATATACATATATTATTATACTATTTTTGATTAAATCACTTCCAAAACCTGCCATGGCGGTAATTTCGGGAATGTAATGTGCGGCTCACTTTGGTACCAGAATACGACCGATGAGATGTCGGATTTTTGTGGGAGATAGCGTCCGCCATGACGCCAACCCAGATCCTGAATGGTTACTTTCAAATCTCTATCAAAACGTATGGGGTCGACGATATGCCAGCGGTATAACCCGAAACGCTGTTGCGATTTGTAAGTGCCATCGGGACGTATCACCTGGTGCATGCCGGCATAAGGTGTACAAAACTCCTTGTATTGCCCATCCCGATCGAAATTGTATGAACCACAGAAATAATCTTCCGTTCCGGTACCGATAATGGTGGGAAATTGTCTGTCGCCGTCCATAAAAAACTTGATTTCGCCTTCGCCCCACCAGCCGTTGTTATGGACACCCCAAGCCATATAAACACCTACATAGTGCCCTTTACCTTTGATACCATCGACAATTGTATAATCCGAACCTTCATTGTAATGTGTACGACGGAACTGAGCATGGAAGTAAGCAGCATCGGCAGGTACATCTGTGAGGGTATAGTTAATCTGGTAATACAATGTCATCGGTTGTGCGTCGTTGATATTTTCAACCGTTATTTTACATTTCTTGCGGAATGGCATCACCCAATAACAATTGAATGCGCTACCCGGATTTACGCAAATGGGCAGGGATACCAATGGGGCATAAACCCCCCAACCCATTCCAAAGAAATCGCCAAGCGGACATTCGACCGAGGGTGTTGTCTCGCCATCCCAATAAATGCGAAGGATGGAGAAACGCCAGTTTCCTGTCGGTGTCATCCAGATTTGCTGAATCGCGCCGGGACCATCCATTTCGGCTATTGTAAAGGTTTCACCGGAAGCGATGCGGATATAGGGATTCACTTTCCATCCCACACCCAGGTCGCGCGCTGCGAGTGAAGCATTGGCAACATTAAGTTGTACACCGTCTTTGGGGTCGGCCATGCCGCCTTTACCCTTTTCTCCCGTAAAGTTTTCAGGACTGATCGAACGTGATTTAGCGTCCGACAAACGATACAGATTACCTAAGTTCATGTCTAAACCATTGAACTTTTCATTTTGTGCTTGTGCCGGAATCATAAAGGTACAAACGAGCATAAAAACAAATAATTTCTTCATTTTACTATTACAATAAGTCTTTTAATTAATCGGGTACAAATATAAATGTGTTTTTTTATAAACAAAGAAAAATCTAAAAAAAAATTACTAAAACAATTAATCTGTTTATCTTTGCGGCCAACATATACTTAGAAACAGTTTCTTATTCAATATTTATTAAAAATAAAAACCAAATCCAAGATCACTATGGAAAAAAGAATGATTCCGCGTGGCATTTTATGGCCATTTATTTTACTGACCAGTTTGTTTTTTGCGTGGGCGGTGCCCAATAATCTTACCGACACCATGCTGGCTGCCTTTAAGCGTATTATGAGCCTTTCGGATTCAAAAACCGCATGGATACAGGTGGTCAGTTTTCTGTTCGGCTATGGATGTTGTGCCATACCCGGCGCATTGTTTATTAAAAAATACACCTACAAAGCAGGTGTATTACTGGGGTTAGCCTTATATATTGCGGGCGCTTTCATGGTCTATCTTGGCAAATGGAGTCTACAGTTTAATCCCGAACTGAGTTTTGCAACCTCTCTGTTTGCCATTTTTATACTTTTCGCCGGTTTGTCTGTGCTTGAGACAGCCTCCAATTCGTATGTCTATGCCATTGGACCGGAAGCGACAGCCACCAGGCGACTTAATTTTGCTCAATCTTTCAATCCGTTTGGCGCTATTACCGGAGTAGTTATCAGTCAGGTGTTTATTTTATCGCAGTTGAACTTATTGACGGCAACCGAGCGCGCAGCGCTGCCGGCAGTTGAACTGACCGCCATCCAGGCTACCGAATTATCTTCCGTAACAACGACTTATATGGCAATTGGGGCTATTATGTTTTGTTTGTTTTTGGCCTTCGTATTTACCAAAATGCCAAACCTAAAAGAAGGAGGTCAGAAACTTGAGATCGGCGCCACCTTCCGCCGGTTGAAGAAAAACAAGAATTACGTATGGGGAGTTATTGCTCAATTTTTTTATGTGGGTGCACAAATTGCCGTCTGGTCGTTTGTCATCCGTTACGCGATGCAACAATTACAGTTGGATGCAGTTGTCGCATCTTTGGGAGCGAATGCGGCACCGGAAGATATCACCGGTGCATTACGGTCGGTTGAACCCATAGCAAGCGTTTTTTATGATTTTTGTGAAGCCATCGGATTGCATAATATGATGCCCCGTACCTCCGAACAGGCTGGAGCTACCTATTATATCTTATCGCTGGTATTGTTTGTGATCATGCGTTTTACGTGTACCGGCTTGATGCGTTTCCTGCGTCCGAGGGTTATCCTGGCCGCACTTGCTATAATCGCTGTATTTTGTTGTCTCATTACCATTTATGCGGGTGGTGTAATGGGTGTATACGGGTTGGTTTGTATTTCAGGATGTATGTCGCCGATGTTCCCTACCATTTATGGAATGGGTATAACCGGTTTGGGCGATGATACCAAAATAGGCGGATCGGGTATGGTCATGGCAATTGCAGGCGCTGCCGTACTTACACAAATACAAGGTATTGTATCCGACATGTCGAACATTACGTTAGCTTATTGGATTCCGGCCATTGCCTTTGTAATCATTGCCTATTATGGTATCGTGGTTTGCAAGCGTTTGGATACGGCATTAAAATAATTTGACAATGAAAAAATTAATTAATCTTATTGTTATTATTCTAATGGCATCAACTTCTTGTAACAACCTCCGGAAACCAAACAGCGCCGTTGATTTTGAAAAAGGCGACTTTGGTTATGACGTTGCCTTTTTGTCGCAAAAAGACGACGGTTTGATCGTATTGAGTAGCAACGATGGAAAGGCGCAAATCATTGTATCGCCCAAATATCAGGCTAAAGTTTTCACCAGCACGGCAAATGGACTATCGGGCGCCAGCTTCGGCTTTGTCAATTATGAGGTGCTCAATTCCGATGTGATTGATGAACACATGAATGGTTACGGCGGCGAAAACCGTTTTTGGTTGGGTCCCGAAGGTGGGAAGTATTCGGTGTATTTTGCGAAAAACGCTGAACAGGTGTTTGACAACTGGCATACACCCAAACCGATTGATATCGAACCTTGGGATGTGGTTTCGAAGGATGCGAAGAACGTAGTCATGAAAAAGGAGATGCAGGTGACCAACTATTTGGATTATCAATTTAAATTGAATGTCGACAGGAAAATCTCATTGATGGAACCTGCCGAAGCCAACCGGATTCTCGGAATTGCTGCCAATCCGGCATTGAATATGGTGGCATATCAAACCGATAATGCCATCACCAATCTGAATGACTTCGAATGGACGCAGGAGACTGGCGCCATTTGTATCTGGATACTCGATATGTTCAATCCTGCACCCAATGCTGTGACGGTGATTCCTTTCAATGAAGGCAGCGAAGTGGAAACGGGTAAAATTGTCACTTCCGATTATTTTGGCGAGATTCCTGCCGACCGGCTTAAAGTACTGCAAAATGTTATTTTCCTGAAAACCGACGGGAACTTCCGTAGCAAATTGGGTTTGAACGGGAAGCGCACCAAAGCCATTGCCGGAAATTATGATCCTTCCATCAAACGACTCACAATCACCACATTCGATGTCAGTAAGGATGCGATCTACCTGAATCAGGAGTGGGATCCGACGAAAAATCCTTTGACAGGCGATGCTTTGAATGCTTACAATGACGGTCCGTTGGCCGACGGCAGCATCATGGGGCCTTTCCTGGAATTGGAAAGTGTTTCGCCGGCTGCGTTCCTGAAACCTTCGCAATCATTGATGCACCGTCATACGGTTTTCCATTTTTCGGGCGAAGAAAAAGACTTGAATCCGATCGCTGAAAAATTGCTCGGCGTTTCGATCGAAGCGATTAAAAATGCTTTTTGAATAACTGAGGATTGAGAATCTGTATCAATTTATAGGCCATTTATACAGGTTCTCAATTCTTTTCTTAAAAACGGAGCCGTATAACTCTTGGTTTTGGCATGAATCAGTTCTTCCGGAACGCCTGAGAAAAGGATTTTTCCACCTTCCCTTCCTCCTCCCGGTCCCATATCAATGAGGTAATCGGCACATTTAATGATATCCATATTATGTTCGATGATAATTATTGTATTGCCCTTGTCGACTAATTTATTCAAAACGCCAAGCAAAACGCGGATATCCTCAAAATGTAATCCGGTGGTGGGTTCATCTAAAACATAGAGTGTGCGTCCCGTATCGCGTTTGGCTAACTCGGTGGCTAATTTTACACGCTGGCTTTCGCCGCCCGAAAGGGTGGTCGAAGGCTGTCCTAATCTGATATATCCCAAACCGACTTCCTGCAAGACTTTGACTTTGTGATAGATAGAAGTGATGTTTTCGAAGAATTCAACTGCTGCGTTGATGGTCATATTCAGGACATCGGCGATCGATTTACCACGGAAGCGGACTTCGAGCGTTTCGCGGTTATAGCGCTTGCCGTTACAGTCTTCACAGGGGACCATCACATCGGGCAGGAAGTTCATCTCAATAGATTTATAACCATTCCCCCTGCAAGTCTCACAACGTCCGCCGGACACATTAAAAGAAAAACGCCCCGGTTTGTATCCCCTGATTTTGGCTTCGGGTAAATTGACAAACAAACTCCGGATTTCGGAAAACACACCTGTATACGTGGCCGGGTTACTGCGTGGGGTGCGACCGATAGGCGACTGGTCGACATCGACAATTTTATCTATAAATTCAAAACCTTCAATGGATTGGTATGGCAATGGCGTGTCCAATGCACGGTAAAAATGCTTACTTAAGATGGGTTGCAACGTTTCATTGATCAAAGAAGACTTTCCGCTTCCCGAAACGCCTGTCACACAGATTAATGTTCCCAAAGGAAAAGAGACATCCACTTTCTTCAGGTTATTTCCGCTTGCCCCTTTCAGGGTCAGCCACTGTCCATTACCTTTACGGCGTACTGCCGGAACGGGTATGCTTAATTTCCCATTCAGATAAGCCGAAGTCAGTGTGTCCGCTTCAAGTATTTTATCGGGTGTACCTGCATAGACTACTTCACCGCCTAATCTTCCGGCTTTTGGCCCCAGATCAACAATATAATCAGCCTGAAGCATCATCTCCTTGTCGTGTTCGACCACAATGACCGAATTGCCAATGTCACGCAACTGTTTCAAAGAACGGATCAGGCGGGTATTATCGCGTTGATGTAGTCCGATACTCGGCTCATCTAAAATATACAATACATTCACCAATTGGCTTCCAATCTGGGTAGCTAAACGGATACGCTGGTTTTCACCACCGGAAAGCGATGCCGAAGCACGATTCATCGCCAGGTAATCCAATCCGACATCCAAAAGGAAATGCAGACGCGAACGTATCTCTTTCAATACTTCAACAGCAATCGTTTGTTGTTTTGCCGACATGCGTTTTTCTACGCCATCGACCCATTTGGCTAAATCTACAATATCCATTTCGGCTAAATCCGAGATGCATTTCCCGTCAATCCGGTAGTGCAGCGCTTCTTTATTCAGCCTTTTCCCATCACATTCGGGGCAAACGGTCATGCTGATAAACTGTTCAGCCCACTTTTGTGCGGTGGAGGATGTTTCGTTTTCCTGCTGTATCATAATATATTTGGCAACCCCTTCGTATGAAAACAGGTAATTTGAATTGCCCAATGATGCGTTACTGATGGTTAGCCGTTCGTCCGTACCGTTCATGATTTCATCCAAAGCCTCTTCGGGAATTTCTTTGATTGGCGTTTTGATGGTAATGCCGTGTTTCTTACATAGAGATTCTATCTGCCAGAATATCAATGAATTTTTATATTTTCCGAGTGCAACGATCCCCCCATTGAAAATGCTCTGTTCGGGATCGGGCACGATCTTATCCATATCCAACAGGTTTACATGCCCAAGCCCTTTGCATCGCGGACAAGCGCCGTGAGGCGAATTAAAAGAGAAGTTATGGGGAGCAGGTTCGCTGTATGACAATCCGGTTACCGGACACATCAGTCGCCGGCTATAAAAACGGGTTTCTCCTGTGTCGGCATCCAATAAGAGAATCAATCCATTACCTAATTTCATGCCGATACGTAAACTGTCTTTTAACCGGCGTTCGTCCATATCTTCGACCTGCATTTTGTCGACCACCACTTCGATCGAGTGCATCTTATAGCGGTCTAATTTCATGCCATGCGTGATTTCCCTTAATTTTCCATCGACGCGTACATTCAGGTATCCTTTCTTCCGGATTTGTTCGAACAATTCTTTATAATGACCTTTTCTGTTCTGTATCTGTGGCGCCAGAATATATATTTTCCGTTTTTTATAATCATTATGAATCAGTTCCAGAATCTGCTCTTCGGTGTATTTTACCATTTTTTCGCCGCTCAAGTACGAATATGCATCCCCGGCTCTCGCGAAAAGCAAGCGAAAGAAGTCATATATTTCGGTCGTGGTGCCAACAGTTGAGCGCGGATTTTTATTGGTTGTCTTTTGTTCGATGGAGATGACAGGACTTAATCCCGTAATCTTATCTACGTCGGGTCGCTCAATATTCCCCAGAAAATTACGGGCGTAAGCAGAAAAAGTCTCTATATAACGCCGCTGGCCTTCAGCAAAAATGGTGTCGAAGGCCAACGACGACTTACCACTCCCGCTTAGCCCTGTTACTACAGTGAGTTTGTTGCGCGGCAAATCAACATCTATATTTTTTAAATTATGTACCCGGGCGCCAAGAACCGAGATCATACCCTGACTCATCATTTTGAAATCCTGAACCTTGTTAAAACTTATATTTCACTCCAATCGTGAAAATTTGTGTTTCATGAAAATTCTGATAATCGACATGGGAACCGTCTGTCTTCTCGATACGCTGGTCGATGCCCATGGTATTGAAAATGTCAGTTGCTGAAAGGTTAATTTCCATTTTTCCATGCATCAAACTTTGTTTTGCCCCGAAATCTACGCCCCACCGCGAAAGTTCGGCGCCCTGTGGTACTTTTTTGTCGGAAAAATAGACCCCGGTAAGTTCCATCTGCAAGCCTTGCGGCAACATCAACCGGTTGCTCAATTTGCCGAACCAAGGGGTATCGACCTTTTTATTTGTCCGGTATTGTACCGGATTGACCGGATCGGGGAATGTGAATGTACCTTCGTGTGCAGAAATGATACTGCGATACATGTTGGCGCTTGCCGACAGACTCCATATTTTGGATACCTTCTGTTCAAAGATCAATTCCAGACCTGCATTCATGGCGCGCCCCATATTGTCGTAGGCTTTTATCTCACGGCGTATTACGGAGTTGTCGGTCGGATCCTGGAAAAAGACGCGAGTATAATAGGCATCGATATCCTTGAAATACG
>JAIRJR010000231.1 GCA_031260575.1 Tannerella sp. | reverse complement strand
GGGGGATAAATAACTGACGCCGGTTTTCGGCCGACAGTTCGAGTGCAACATATTGTCCGAACGTGGGTGAGCCTTTTCGAATATCAACCGCTACATCCAAAACCGCTCCCTGTATGACACGCACTAATTTTGCCTGAGAAAATGGCGCCAACTGGTAGTGCAGTCCGCGCAATACGCCTTTTGTCGAACAGGATTCGTTTTCCTGCATAAAATCAACTTTGCCAATATGCTGCTCAAATTCAGTTTGTTTGTATACTTCCATAAAATATCCCCGCGCATCTTTGAAAATAACGGGTTCTATGATCCAAACACCGGGGATGGCTGTTTTTGTATATTTCATCAAAACAAATATTTGGTAATAAGATACAAATGTAGTTCAATTTTTGGAATTGACAAGCAATGTCCAATGTTAAAAAGGCGATAGATAATTCAGAATGGCAAAAAACAATCAGTTATAATTAAAATATAATTATCAAAATTTGATCATCAAATTATGATAATCAAAAAACAATAAATATCTTTATGGAAAATTATATTGTATGAAACCTCCATGATATAAAGAATCACCCAAGGGGATGTAAAAGTGCATAGGATTACTATCTTTGCCTGATATTTACTAACATTCAATAATTTATATCATGTCAGAAGTAGTAAGTTTCGAACAAATCGTGCAACGCGGGTGCGGACTGGACGTTCACAAGCAGACAGTAGTTGCGACGATTGATGGCGCAGGTCTCAAGAGCGAGACGTGCGAATTTGGCACCACAACTAAAAAAATAAATCTAAATAACAAATGAATGTTGTTTATGAGAACAAGTCTATGATGATCTTGGTTAAAAGCAGTATCAGAACAACAAGTAACATGGGGCGAACAATCGTTTGCCCTTTTTTGATTGCAAAGCCACTTCCAATATAATGTCCGGTAATGGCGCAGAAAGCAGCCGGTATTCCGATCTCAAAAAGGATTTTCCCTTCAACGAAAAACACTACAAGCGAAGCTAAATTTGAAGATAGATTGACTAATTTGGCATTACCCATGCTTGTCAACAGGTCGAAACCTAATACTGAGGTATATATTAATATCAAAAAGGTACCTGTTCCCGGTCCGAAAAATCCGTCGTAGCCTCCGATAATTAATCCTATGCACGAAGAATAAATAATGATCTTGATTTTGGATAAGTTTTTGGGCTTTCTTTTTTCCAGATTCTTTTTCTTGTATACGATCACTGCTATCACGGGAATCCCAAAAACAAGGATATACCGGAGGACGATGACATCGAGATAAATGGCAATTTTTGCCCCGATAGAAGCGCCAATCAGCGCAAACAGTATGGACTGGATGGCGCTTGTGAGATTATAATTCTTATTCTTTACAAAACGCATCGTACTGAAAACCGTTCCGATACAACTCACAAATTTATTTGTCCCCAATGCAAAATGAGGAGAAAAACCGGTAACATGATAGGCTGGTAAAGAAATCAGTCCGCCTCCTCCGGCAATGCTATCAACTAACCCACTGATAAATATCAGGGGACAGATAATCAGTAATTGTTCGTAGTATTCCATGGAATCGGTTTCAGAGAGATATTTCTCTCAAATCGTTCATGTTGTATCCCGGATCTCACCTGATGAACAACAGTTCGCGATATTTTGGCAATGGCCACATTTCATCATCGACAATCAGTTCGAGGCTGTCGGTATGCAACCGGATGGTTTCAAAATACGGTAAGACGGTGTTGTGATAGGCAACCGCCTTTTCGTATTCGGAATCAATTTGGTTGGCAACGTGGCGGGCTTGTACCATGGCATCCACATTTGTTTTAATCATGGCGATGTGATTGGATATGTCTTCTGCCCATTTTAAGTTTAACGCACATAATTCTACCGCTTTATCTTCGGGGAAGGCTGATTTGAGTTTGTTGATATTGTCTAACAAAATGGATTGATAGCGGATGGCTACGGGAATGATATGGTTGATCACCAAATCGCCTAAGACCCGCGCTTCGATCTGTACCTTTTTCGTGTAAGTACGCCATTTGACTTCGTTGCGTGCATGTAATTCTTTTTCGCTTAATACACGTGTACGGAGAAAAAGGTTGATGCTTCTTTCACTTGTGTAGGCTTTATAGATATCCGGGATGCTTGTCCGGCAATCCAATCCCCTTTTGATGGCTTCTTCTTTCCATTCATTGCTATATCCGTTTCCATTGAAACGGATGGGTTTGGAAATGCGTGTATATTCTTTCAACACCTCAAAAATCGCCGTTTCTTTGTTGACGCCTTTTTCGATTTTGGCGTCAACGTCTTTTTTGAATTCGGATAATTGTCCGGCAACGGCGGTTGTCAGTGCTGTGATTGCCGACGAACAGTTGGCCGAAGCGCCTACCGCCCTGAATTCAAAGCGATTTCCGGTAAAGGCGAAAGGTGATGTACGATTCCGGTCGGTATTGTCGACCAATACTTCGGGTATACGGGCGATGCCGAGGCTGTGACTCTTTTGGTTGTCTAAGACGATTTCCATGTCGTTTGTGCTATTTTCCAATTCGTCGAGGATGGCTGACAACTCAGACCCCACAAAAGCGGAAATGATGGATGGCGGCGCCTCGTGCATACCCAAACGGTAAGCATTCGCAGCCGAACTGATCGATGCTTTGAGCAGGGAGTTGTGTTGGTACACAGCCATTATAACATTGATAAAGAAGGTCATAAACTGTAAATTCTCTATGGGTGTTTTGCCGGGTGTCAAAAGGCTTATTCCGGTATCTGTTCCCAACGACCAATTATTATGTTTACCCGAACCATTGATTCCGTCAAACGGCTTTTCGTGTAAAAGCACACGGAAACTATGTCTGCGGGCTACTTTTTTCATGATAGACATGATCAACAGATTCTGGTCGATCGACAAGTTGGCTTCGCCATAGATGGGCGCCATTTCAAATTGATTGGGAGCAGATTCATTATGACGTATTTTCAGCGGAATGCCATATTTATATCCCTCAAATTCGATATCTTTCATGAATGCAGTCACCCGGCTTGGTATGGCTCCGAAGTAATGGTCTTCCAATTGTTGGGTTTTGGCTGATTCATGGCCGATGAGTGTCCGCCCTGTGAGAACCAAGTCGGGGCGTGCGGCATACAAGCCTTCGTCGATCAAAAAGTATTCCTGTTCCCACCCCATGTAGGTAAAGACTTTTTTGACGTTCGGGTCGAAATAATTACATATTTGGGTGGCTGCGATATCAATTGCATTCAACGCTTTTAAGAGAGGCGCTTTCAAATCTAAGGCTTCGCCCGTATATGATATGAAAATGGTTGGGATACAGAGTGTATCGTCCATGACAAAAGCCGGAGAGGAAGGATCCCAGGCTGTATATCCCCGTGCTTCGAAAGTGCTCCGGATGCCTCCGCTCGGAAAACTTGACGCGTCGGGTTCTTGTTGCGCCAATAATTTGCCGGAGAATTCTTCGATGATATTTTCGCCTGTTCCGTTACCATAACTGATGAATGATTCATGTTTTTGCGCGGTTCCGTCGGTCAAGGGTTGAAACCAGTGGGTGTAGTGGGTCGCTCCCAATTCCATCGCCCAGAACTTCATGCCATCAGCCACTTCATCGGCAATGTTTCGATTCAGCGTTTCTCCTTTTTCGATCGCGTTGCGGATGGATTGCATGACCTCTTCTGACAGGTATTTAGTCATTGTAGAAGTAGTAAACACATTTTTTCCGAAAAAATCGGAAACGTATTTGGAAGGAGGCCGGACATCAATGGCTTTTTTCTTGAAGGCTTGTTCGACGGCGTTGAATCGTAGGGCGCTCATGGTTTTTTTATTTGATTTGAGTCGATGAAAGTACAATATTTGCTTCTTGAATTTTTTTGTCAGATATCGTTGAGGGGCTACCAAACAAAAGTTCTTCTCCCGAACCGGTCTTCGGGAAAGCGATCACCTCCCTGATCGATGTTTTCTCTTCTAAAATCATCATCAAGCGGTCGACGCCCCATGCTATGCCTCCATGGGGAGGAGCGCCATACTGAAAAGCATCGAGCATGTGTCCGATGCTTTTACGCATACTTTGCCGGTCGAATCCCATATTCCGGTAGGTCGCTTCGAGTATTTCCGGCCTGTGTGCACGTATCGAACCGCCACCGATCTCATTTCCATTTAATACCAAATCGTATTGCTGGGCAAGGATTTTCCCGAGATTTAGACCGTTGAGGTGGTCGTGCAAAAACTCGCTTTTAGGCATTGAAAAAGGATTGTGTGAAAAAGTCCAGCCCCCATCATCTGTTTTTTCAAACTGGGGGAAATCAACGATCCAAGCCGGATGAAGTTCATCGGGTTTAATCAGATTCAACATTTTTCCCAATTCTTGTCGCACTGCGCTTAAAGCGTTATTTGCAATTGAATGGTCGGCGGCGGAGAAAAATATCACATCGCCGGTGACGGCTTCAGTCACAGTTGTTATTTCCCGGCAAATATCTTCACCCAAGTATTTGATGATGGGAGATTGCAGTTCATCGTCTTTTACGATAATATAGGCAAGCCCGCCCAACCCGTTTTGTTGGGCGATGAAAGTCAGTTTTTCGATTTGCCCTTTCGTCAACCGTTTTTCGGACAACTCTCCCGGAACCTTGATACACTTCACAATACCCCCCTCGTGAATGGGTTTTGCAAAAACATTGAAGGATGTTTTTTTGACAATTTCTGTAATGTCAGCCATCTCTAAAGCGAATCTCAAGTCAGGCCGGTCGGAGCCGTATTTATTCATTGCGTCCTTGTATGTCAATATTTTAAAAGGATACAATTTCCATTCCTTGGGATAAATTCGGTTCACAATTTCATTAAACAGATTTGTATTCAGGGCAATTACGTCTTGCATGCTGACGAAAGACATTTCAATATCCAATTGGGTAAATTCAGCTTGCCTGTCGCCGCGTGAATCTTCGTCCCGAAAACAACGTGCAATTTGAAAATAGCGATCATAACCGCTTACCATCAGCATTTGTTTGTATTGTTGCGGTGATTGGGGCAATGAATAGAATTTTCCCGGAAATTTCCGGCTGGGTACGATAAACTCTCTGGCTCCTTCATCGGTTCCGGCCGACAAAACGGGTGTTTCTATTTCGAGGAAATTATGGGTATTCAATACTTCCCGGATCAGGAACAGAACCTTATGGCGATTGACGATGGCTTTATGTGTAGAGGGATTTCTGTGGTCGAGAAATTTATATTTCAGCCTGATGCCTTCAGCCACTTTATCGGCTTTCCTGATTTCAAACGGTAGCGGTTGGGCGATGTTTAATATATCAATTTGTTTGGCATCAATTTCAATTTCGCCTGAACGGATCTTGGCGTTATAATCTTCCAGGTTGCGTTTGATGATTTTTCCGGTCACCATGATAACCGATTCGCATGGGAGTTTGGCAATGGAGTCGAAATTAGTCAAATGAACCCTTGTCGCCCGAACCTGGAATATTTCCTGTGTAGAGTCGCGCAGGTCAATGAACACCAATTCACCATGGTCGCGAACACTGGATACCCAGCCCGACAATATGACGTCTTCAAATAAGTTGATAATCGATATGTCTGATATGAAGTGAGTTCGATATTGATCTTTCAGAATTACCACATCCGAACTGACAATTCTTGTTTGACCGGTATGTACAACTTCCGATTTCGGATGATCGACCGGCTGTGCTTCACCACTTTGTTTGAGTCGTACGGACAGTTGCGATAGAATCCTGTCTTTGATTAATTTGCCGGAAACCGCTTTCCCTGTTGCCCGGATTACAATCCCGACCAATACGCCGATTTTCGAGAAATTACCACTTTGCAGTTCCCCGGCTATTTGTCTGTTGCCGGATAGGGTGTCATGGATAATTTCATCTAATGCTTCGCCTGAAATGCTTTTGCCGTCGATGAATGACTTGTAATCGAATGATGACGGGGTTTCAATCGCCGAAATTAAATTTTGAAGCGCCTCCTGTAAAACAATGATTGAAATCTTTTGGTTTTGATAAGCCTCGAACAGATAACATAAAGCGTCTGTATCATGCAAATACGGGTATTGGTCTTCTTTTACGTTGTTAACTAAAGTTTTCGTAACAAAGAGCGGATCGTTTATCTTGGCATTTAAAGCAGAGAATAGCGACGAACGTTCTGTGGCTGATGTGAAAAACTTGGCATCTTGCGGACGGACGCCGGCATGGATCATGACGGTTTCAATTTCGAAAGGCAATAATGCTTCTTCGATCGTATATTGATTCACCGCATCTGTAATGTTTACGGGATAAATATTCGGATCAAGCGTATACCGGTAATCGGCTGCATATTCCTTTTTACGCATCGTTTTGGTTTGTTTGGTATCGGAATCAAACAACACGGTTGTCTGATCAGGCCTGAAATCGTTATGGGCAACAAAGTAATCCAATTGCTTTTCCACCTCATCCATGATGGCTTCAATCATGAATTTGAATGAATTAAGATTCTTGATTTCAGTTCGGGGATTTAATTCCGAACTTCCGGTTCTTCTCAATGAAACGCTGACATCCGATTTGTATTCACCTTTTTCGAGATTGGCATTCGATATTTTCAATGTTTGCACGATCCGTTGTAAATTCTGAGCATAGACGGCAACATCTTCGATATCATGAATACAGGGCTTTGTCACCACTTCGATCAGAGGAACACTCGCTTTGTTGAAATCAACCAAGGTTTGATTTTTTTCGTGCATCAATTTTGCCGCATCTTCCTCAATATGTACCTGCGCTAAGTCGACTTGGAAGACGGCACCATCCTTTCGATAGCAACGTATATAACCATCGGGAATGACCGGATGTTGAAATTGCGTCAACTGGTAATTGTTTGCCAAGTCGGGGTACTCATAATGCTTTCTATCCCATCTGATTATATTGTTTTTAAACGATGAATGTACGGCTTTTCCAAAGCGGATTGCTTTGATAACAGCTTCTTTATTTAAAACCGGAAGTGCGCCGGGTTGGCCTGTACAGACCGGACAGATATTCACATTGGGCGTATGGGTTTCGGTATTTGCACACGGGCAAAACAATTTGGAAGCGGTATTCAATCGGATATGGGTCTCTAACCCCATGACTACTTCCAGATTGTAAGCGCTCAATTTCTGTAAAATAGCGGGTAGATTGTTCATGGTTGTTTGTCTTTTAGCGCATGTGCAAAATTCAGGATCAAATCCTCTTTGTGCTTATTTGCAGCGATTTGAATTCCGGATGGTGTAAAAAATGGCACAGTCAGGGCAGGATATCCGCCAAGGCTTGTCCATGTGGTAAAAGCATCATGCGAATTGGGTGATAATACAATATCCACGTTGTCAAAGACTTCATTCATTCTTTTGATCATGGAATGAGCAAGGGTCTGAGCTTTGATGTATATATCCCGGTGGTACCCTTGCGATAACAGTTGATTTCCTGCAATAATCCGGCGTTTGGTTTCGTCTGTAAAATTTTCGGAACGGGTTGTCATGTATGCGTCTTTGGCATTTTGGGATGGATGCGATGTGCTTCTGCTGCCATAAACCGTTCCATCCAATTTTGCAAGATCGGATGCGGTTTCGGCCATTGCCAAAGCATAGTATGTTGAAACCAAGACATTGACATCAAAAAAGTCCAATGGTTTGATGTGGATGCCATTTGACGACAACCTGTCAATCATTTTTTGGAAATCATTTTGGACGGTCATATACGGGTTTTCATTTGCGATAAAATTCGTGAAGTATCCAACCGTTATATTTTTGGCCGGATAGTCGGGCGAAAAAACGGTTTCGGGAATCGGTTTGGAAGAACAGGTTGAGTTATCCTTTTTGTCTTTTCCGCTTATTGCATTAATAATGATTCGTATATCTTCCAAGGAAGTGGCAAAAGGTCCGATGCAGCCTGTCGATGAAGTCATACATCCATAACGTGAAACGCTGCCGAAAGTGGGTTTAAGTCCATATATTTTGTTGAAACCCGAAGCTTGGAGGATTGAACCACCGGTATCGTCGCCGATCGAAAACACGGTAAATTGTTTTGCTACATTCACAGCGCTACCCATGGAACCGCGCGTTACCTTGTCGGAACCGTAAACAGGACCGGAAGCGCCAAAAGCATGAATTTCAATGGAATTGCTATGGCTGAAACTGTCACAATTTTCTTTCACAACCGGAATAGCACCTTCGTCAATCAATTTCTGCACGGCTGTTGCCGTATAGGGTGATAAATAATTTTGCAGAAAGCTTGAACCGCACGTTGCTACCGTATTTTGCAGCAATATCACGTCTTTGATTCCGAAAGGTATGCCTTCGAGTAAGCCGAAAGGTTCTCCTGCCGCTATTTTCCTGTCTTTTTGTTCGGCCAAGGAAAGAGCGTAATCTTTAAGCAACAAATTGACGGTCGCATGTTCATTTTTCTCCAATAAGGATAATTTTTCATGGACAAGATCATGACACGAACGTATGCCGCAGATCAGGTCATGGTGTATTTTTTTGATTTCAGACTCCATTTTGATTGTCTTTTTCCGGGGTGAAAGTGATTCGCCTCTGCTGATTGTTTGAACGAAAACAATTCGCCCCGGTATTTATTCTTCAATTACTTTAGGTACAACTAAATAGTTATTTTTTTGATTGGGAAAATTATCCAGAATGATTTGTTTTTCTTCAGATGAAGCATCTTCGACGATATCCGCTCTCAAATCATCAACCGCGACTATATGATTGGAATGTAAATCCATAGCATGTATCATTTCCTGCCCCGTTTCTGCATTATGGACCATATCAAACAGTTTCTCAATCGATTCCGATGCGTCCGCCCCCTTAATGTTAGAGAGAACTTCAAGCGACATGAACTTTTCCATTGTAATGTTGTAGAATGGTAAATCAACAAGGTGATTGTTTATTATTTCGATCAAACCCTTTATTTGGGGGGCAAAGATACATTTTTTTTGGAAAAATGGACTGTTTTTTTTGCTGTATACAAAATTAGCTGTAATTTTGTGCCCGATTAAAAAATAATCAGAAGATTTGATCAAATAATATAAACTTTAATTTATGATTGTAGTTCCATTAAAAGAAGGCGAAAGCATTGAAAAAGCGTTAAAAAAATTTAAAAGAAAGTTTGAAAAAACCGGGATTGTTAAGGAATTAAGAAGCCGTCAGGCATTCTCAAAACCCTCAGTAGAAAAGAGAAAACAGCGTATTCGTGCTGTTTATGTCCAGCAACTACAGCAGGCTGAAGATTAAAATATCAGGAATTTCCATTTGCATTTTTTTTTGTTTTCATTTTTCTTTGTATATTCGTTGCTTGAAAAGTCGATAAGCGTAGACAGCGGGTGAATGGGAATCGAGAAAAATGAAAACAGGAGCAATGTGAATCGTCCTATTGAAGCATTTATCCATTATTTGAGGTACGAGAGGAATTTTTCTGCTCATACCATATTGGCATATAATCGTGATATAGCTCAATTTGAGTCTTACATAAAAGATAATACAGAGAACGTTTCCTTTAATCCCGACCTGGTGGATTCCGATCAGATCCGGAATTGGATTGTTTATTTATTGGATCGCCAAATGGCGCCGGTTTCGGTAAACAGGAAATTAAGTTCATTGAAATCATACTTTAAATACTTGATAAAGCAAGGTGAAATGGTCAATAATCCGATGCGTCTGGTTACGGGTCCAAAGACAAGCCGTGTTTTGCCATATTTTGTAAAGGCGAAAGAGATGGGCCGGCTTTTAGACAGCGATGCTTTTGGAGACGATTTTGAAGGTGTAAGAGATCGATTAATTTTGGAGATGCTTTATGAAACGGGTATCAGACGTTCGGAATTGCTCCATATCAAATTGGCAGATGTGGATTTTGAGTTACAGCTTATCAAAGTGACCGGAAAGCGTAACAAACAACGGATGATCCCTTATGCCGGACGGTTGAAAGAAATGATGATGGAGTATTTAACATTGAGAAAAGAGATTGCAGGCGCAGAAAACAATTGGTTTTTCGTTCGCAAAAATGAAAAACCGGTATCAGCTGCAATTATATATAATATTGTACGCGCGAGTTTGTCACGGATACCCATGTTGGCTAAATGCAGTCCTCATGTGTTAAGACATTCTTTTGCAACCGGTATGTTGAATAACGGAGCGGAATTGAATGCCGTAAAAGAATTGCTTGGCCATAGCAGTTTGGCTTCAACCTCTGTCTATACACATATCACTTTTGAAGAATTAAAAAAAATGTATCATGCTCATCCAAGGGCCAAAAAAGGAGGTAATTATGGAAATTAGAATTCAAGCAATTCATTTTGACGCAGCTAAACAATTAGAAGCGTTTATTCAGAAGAAAGTTTCTAAATTAGAACAGTTTCACGACGGGATTATCGCAGCAGAGGTTGTGCTCCGTATCATCAAACCGGAATCAGCCAACAATAAACAGGCACGCATCCGACTGATGATTAAAAACAATGATTGCTTTGCCGAAAAGGCGAGCGACACGTTCGAAGGTGCGATCGACGATGCAGTTGTCGCTTTGGAAAAACAGTTGGTGAAAAGCAAAAAGAAGGCAAGGCCGATTGAGGGACCAATCGATGTTGTCGCAGCGCTTGGAAAGCAGATGAAAAATAAGGTAGACGAATAAAAAAAAGCAAAATATATTTGTTATATCGTAAATAATGTCTATCTTTGCAGCCGTTTCGCAAAAAAAACGGAATTTCTTAGCAAAAAATACAGGCCTCTTTAGCTCAGTTGGCCAGAGCACGTGATTTGTAATCTCGGAGTCGTTGGTTCGAATCCGACAAGAGGCTCAAAGGAGGTTATCTGTTAAATGCCTGTGTAGCTCAGCGGTAGAGCACTTCCTTGGTAAGGAAGAGGTCCCGAGTTCAAGTCTCGGCACCGGCTCGGAATGAGAGAGTGGAATAATGATGTAAATTTATAACTATAGAGACAACTAATTATGGCAAAAGAAAAATTTAAAAGAGTAAAACCGCATGTCAACATCGGTACAATCGGTCATGTTGACCATGGTAAAACAACTTTGACTGCAGCCATTACAATGGTTTTGGCGAAGCAAGGTTTTTCTGAGATACGTTCGTTCGATTCGATTGATAACGCACCGGAAGAAAAAGAAAGAGGGATTACAATTAATACTTCTCACGTTGAGTATGAAACAGCGAATCGTCACTACGCGCACGTTGACTGTCCCGGCCACGCTGACTATGTAAAGAACATGGTTACAGGCGCAGCTCAAATGGACGGTGCAATCATTGTGGTTGCTGCCACAGACGGCCCGATGCCTCAAACACGCGAACACATTCTTTTAGCGCGTCAGGTAAATGTTCCGCAATTGGTTATTTTCATGAACAAATGCGATGCCGTTGACGACGATGAAATGTTGGAATTGGTAGAAATGGAAATGCGTGAATTGCTTTCTTTCTACGATTTCGATGGTGACAATACACCCTGTATCCGTGGTTCTGCTTTAGGAGGTTTGAATGGCGAACCCATTTGGGAAGAAAAAATTATCGAATTGATGGCTGCGGTTGATTCATGGATACCATTGCCTCCGCGCGATGTTGACAAACCATTTTTGATGCCCGTTGAAGATGTATTCTCCATTACCGGACGTGGAACGGTTGCTACCGGACGTATCGAAACCGGTATCATCAAAACCGGCGAAGAAGTGGAAATTATCGGCTTAGGCGCAGAGAAAATGAAATCAGTCGTTACCGGTGTGGAAATGTTCCGTAAGATTTTGGACGAAGGCCAGGCGGGAGATAACGTCGGTCTATTGCTTCGCGGCGTTGATAAAAACGAGATCAAACGGGGTATGGTACTTGGCCACCCGGGAAAAGTGAAACCGCATTCCAACTTCAAAGCAGAGGTTTATATCCTGAAGAAAGAAGAAGGCGGCCGGCACACCCCTTTCCACAATAAATACCGTCCGCAATTCTATATCCGTACATTGGACGTAACCGGTGAGATTACTTTGCCGGAAGGCGTAGAGATGGTTATGCCGGGTGATAACCTGACGATCCATGTGGAATTGATTTATCCGGTTGCCTGTAACGTGGGCCTTCGTTTCGCTATCCGTGAAGGCGGTCGTACCGTTGGCGCCGGACAGATTACGGAATTGATAGATTGAAAGTAGTAACTGAATAACTGAGCAACTGAATAGCAGTTTTTTATAAAATATCATTCGGTTATTCAATTATTCAGTTATTGTACTACGGAAGTAGCTCAGTTGGTAGAGTACCGGTCTCCAAAACCGGCTGTCGGGAGTTCGAGCCTCTCCTTCCGTGCTTAAAAATATATGGATAAATGAAAAAGATTATTGCATATTTTAAAGACTCGTATAACGAGCTTGTACATAAGGTTTCTTGGCCGTCAAGAACAGAATTATCGAGTAGCGCAGTTGTGGTATTGTTTGCTTCCCTTATCATAGCAGCCCTGGTATTTGTGATTGATAGTGTTTTTCAACAAGTGATGAAATTCATCTACTAATAAAGAACTTTTGGCAATGTCAGATTCTCAACAAAAGTTTTATGTTCTTCGAGCCATAAGCGGCAAAGAGAACAAGGTGCGTGAATACTTGGATTCGCTGATCAAAAATTCGGATCTGGGTAATTACGTATCGCAAGTACTTATTCCTACAGAAAAAACTTTTACCATACGTAATGGAAAAAAAGTCGTCAAAGAACGTGCTTATTTACCGGGATATGTATTGGTGGAGGCAAATCTTGTGGGAGAGGTAGCCCATCGCCTTCGCCATATTCCCAATGTCATTGGATTTTTGGGGGGTGTAGAGAAACCAATCCCTTTGCGCCCTGCAGAGGTAAGCCGTATTTTGGGTACGGTCGATGAATTGCAGGATCAGCCCGAAGAATTGGATGTTCAATACTATGTAGGTGAAACAGTGAAAGTGACATTTGGCGCTTTCAATGGTTTTAATGGGATTATTGAGGAGGTGAATGCCGATAAAAAGAAACTAAAAGTGATCGTTAAAATCTTCGGACGTAAAATGCCGCTTGAATTAAGTTATGTGCAAGTAGAAAAAGAATAGCACAATTGTTACGGATGGTGTATTCTTTTTCTGAAACTACTTATTATATTTATAAATTTTTAAACAATGGCTAAAGAAATTGCTGGACAAATCAAATTGCAGATTAAAGGAGGAGTTGCAAACCCTTCTCCCCCGGTAGGCCCTGCTTTAGGGTCGAAGGGTATTAACATTATGGAGTTTTGCAAGCAATTTAATGCCAGAACCCAAGAGCAAGCCGGTAAAGTATTGCCTGTGGTAATCACTTACTATGCGGATAAGTCTTTTGACTTTGTCGTAAAAACGCCTCCGATTGCAATCCAATTATTGGAAGCTTCCAAAATCAAAGGCGGATCGGCGCAGCCAAACCGTAAAAAAGTGGCGCAGGTCACATGGGATACGGTCAGACAGATTGCTACTGATAAGATGGTCGATCTGAACTGTTTCACGCTCGAATCTGCCATGAAGATGGTAGCCGGAACAGCCAGGAGCATGGGTATAACTGTAACCGGGACATTCCCGATAATTAACCAATAAATGTCAATTGAGATGGGAAAATTAACTAAAAATCAAAAATTGGCTTTAGGTAAGATTGAAAACGGGAAAATCTATACATTAAGAGAAGCAACGGTATTGGTCAAAGAAATAACGTTGGCCAAATTTGACGCTTCCGTAGATATAGATGTCCGTTTAGGTGTTGACCCACGTAAAGCCAATCAAATGGTAAGAGGGGTGGTATCACTGCCTCATGGAACCGGAAAACAAATAAGGGTTCTCGCGTTATGTACTCCTGATAAAGAAG
>JAIRJR010000228.1 GCA_031260575.1 Tannerella sp. | reverse complement strand
TTGATAAAATTCACATTCACCCCTGTAGAGACGTTGCATGCAACGTCTCTAACAAAAAACTATGAATTGAAACAACGGGAAACATCCGGTGGTATGCAGG
Source organism: Tannerella sp. (assembly GCA_031260575.1). Taxonomy (GTDB): domain Bacteria; phylum Bacteroidota; class Bacteroidia; order Bacteroidales; family Tannerellaceae; genus Tannerella. Next base: position 2,453 of record JAIRJR010000228.1, on the reverse strand, counting down.
GATTTAATTCGTCCGACGTTTTGTATCTGATTATGCCCGATCGTTTTGCCAATGGTGATGCTTCAAATGATGTGTGGGACGACGAACCCATCAATAGAAGCGATCAATACGCGCGTCACGGCGGCGATTTTGCAGGAATTGCCAATCATCTGGATTATTTATCCGATTTGGGCGTAACAGCTATCTGGTTGAATCCGGTAATGGAAAATAAAATGTATCACGAAGGTTATCAAGGCTATCACGGTTATGCCGTTACTGATTTCTATCAAGTGGATAAGCGTTTTGGCAGCAACGAAGATTATCGCCGCCTTATCGAACAAATTCATCAAAAAGGTATGAAAATCGTCATGGACATGATATACAACCATTGCGGAATCGGACATTGGTGGATGAAGGATTTACCTTTCAAAGACTGGTTGAACCACCAGAATGGTTTTGTGCAAACGACGCATAATCTGCAAACTGTCAGTGATGTTCATGCTCCTCAGTCGGAAATTGACGCGATGACTGAAGGCTGGTTTGTTCCGGCTATGCCCGACCTGAATCAGAAAAATCAGGTCTTAGCTACTTATCTCATTCAGAACAGTATATGGTGGATTGAATATGCACGCATTGACGGTGTCCGGCACGACACGCATCCATACGCCGATTATGATTTCCTTTCTCACTGGTGCAAAGCCGTTTCTGATGAATATCCCGATTTCAATATTGTAGGGGAATCATGGTATGCCAATTCGGCAAATCTGGCTTGGTGGCAAGCCAATTCAAAACTCAGTGACAGACAGAGTAATCTGAAAACCGTCATGGATTTTAATTTGATGGGAACTATCAATCAAACGCTGGCTTTTCAATCGAATAATCAGAATCCTTTTCGTGCAGTTTACGAAGTACTCGCTTTGGATTTTCTTTATGCGGATTTAAACAATATTCTGGTTTTCCTTGATAATCACGATACAAGTCGCTTTTTCAAGGCGGGTGAAACCAATTTAGACCGTTACAAACAGGCGCTGGCTTTACTGCTGACAACAAGGGGTATCCCTCAAATCTATTCCGGTACGGAAATACTGATGACCGGTGAGAAAAAGGACGGCGACGGCAATTTGCGCAAGGATTTTCCCGGCGGCTGGGCTGGCGACCCTGTAAATGCCTTTACGACAGCAGGACGAACGGATTTACAAAACGAAGCCTTTGATTTTCTGAGAAAACTGCTTCAATGGCGTAAAACCAATCCGGCTGTAAACGGTGGAAAATTAATTCATTATGCTCCGGATAACCAAACGCAATGTTATGTCTATGCCCGTATCAAAGATAATCATAAAGTACTGGTAATCTTGAACGGTTCGACAGACCAACAAACGCTTTCGCCGGAAAAATACAGAGAAGTACTTGGCGATGCGGTTTCGGGAAAAGAAATTATCACGGATAAAACAATCAGCCTGAAAGACAAAATAGTTATTTCGGCAAAAGGCGTATCTGTGATAGAGTTTTAACGTAATATTAACGTAAAAATAACTATTGCTTAACCTTTGTTTACAAAATTTTGCTGTTACTTTGCAGCAGGTTAAGAACATTAGTATATATAACTCGTTTAACTGAAACCGTAAAAATAGTGCATAGATAATCTTGTATCATAGTAAATGTTTATGGTTAATTATTTGAAAGAAAGCGTGAAGAAGTGATTTCTTTGCGCTTTTTTAATTACTGACGTTTTTCATCACATCACTTATTCTGTAATTTCCATCCGAAGAAAGAAAATCGCGAATATAAATATGTGCAATGCCTTGATTTTATATCCACAGGAAATTTGGTATGAAAAATTATTATAATCATAATTACGAAATTTTACTGTGTATATAAAAACCGTTTGATACTTTTCTTCGGTGTTTTTTCAAATTCGGTAGGATGAATCTGAATTTCAGCGATTTTTTCATAAGAAGCAATCGTTTTATTCAATGTTTCTTTGTTTTTCTCCATGATTGCAGGTAAATTTTCGTGCGAAATTCCTGCCGGTTCAGCTGCTTCGTAATCAGGATAAACCAGCGCAATCAAACGCCGATTTTTTTCCATTACTAAACTTTCCATTACAAATGGCAGGTTATTTAACTTAAATTCAATTTCTTCCGGATAAATATTTTGCCCGCTGGAACCAAGAATCATATTTTTCAGGCGTCCGCGAATAAAAATATTGTCGTTTTCATCGATAACTCCCAGATCGCCTGTTTTTAACCATCCGTCATCGGTGAAAGCCATACGGGTTGCTTCTTCATTCTTATAATAGCCTTGCATAACATTTTGCCCTCTTACCTGAATTTCTCCAACTGTATGATAAGGGTCTTCGGAATCAATCCGCACTTGCATACAATTCAAAACTTTTCCGCATGAGCGAGGTACGTATTCTTCGCAGGGAGAGAAACTTATCACAGGAGCGCACTCTGTCATCCCGTATCCAACCG
>JAIRJR010000119.1 GCA_031260575.1 Tannerella sp. | reverse complement strand
TGGAATGTATTCCGGTAGTATGAAACGTAATAATTGTATTCGTTCGGGTAGGCAAAGAACGATTCGTTGGTGGCGAAAATATACCTTGTGCTCAAGTTGGGTGAAGGCAGTCCGGCTTTGGCGGGTTCTTTGATTTCGAAGATATACTTGGAATCGTAGCTCATGTTTTTACCTACTTTGTAGCGAAGGTTGGTATTGGTATTGCGGTCGCCGACCATTTTGACGGGGGTATCCACACGAATCGTTCCATGGTCGGTGGTAACTATAATTTTGTATCCTTTCCGCGCAAGGTTTTTGAACAAATCGTAGGTAGTGGAATGTTGAAACCATGAACGTGTAAGGCTTCGATATGCCGCTTCGCTTTGCGCCAGTTCGCGAATCATTTTGCTTTCCGTTCGGGCATGCGAAAGCATGTCAACAAAATTTAATACAATGATATTTAATTGATTGTTCATCAAATTGTGGAGCGAGTGCAACAATTTCTCACCATATTGAGAATCATATACCTTATGATAGGAGTAGGTATATTTTTTTCGAAAACGTTCGATATACATACGGATTAAAGGTTCTTCGTTGATATTTTTACCTTCTTCGCTTTCCTCATCGATCCATAATTCCGGAAACATTTGTTCGATCTGCACAGGCATCAATCCTGAGAAAATCGAATTTCGGGCATATTGCGTCGCTGTCGGTAATATACTGAAATACAGGCTTTCGTCGAAAGTAAAAAAGTCGGATAATAAATTCTTTACCACCCTCCATTGATCCAGGCGGAAATTGTCGATCAGGATGAAAAATATTTTTTCGCCTGCATCCAACAGGGGAAAGACTTTTTTCTTCAGTAAATCGGGACTCATCAAAGGTCGTTTGTCGGGATATTGAATCCAATTCAAGTAGTTATTCTTAATGAATTTGCCGAAAATTGTGTTAGCCTCCTGTTTTTGCATCCGGAGCAGGTCTTTCATTTGCGCCTGGTTTTCTTCGAGTTCCAATTCCCAATAAACCAATTTTTTGTATAATTCCATCCAATCGTCGGCAGTCAAAGAATCATTGATTTGCATACCGATACGCCCAAATTCCTGTTGATAACCGGCAGTCGTCGCATGTGAAATAATATCACTTTTATGCAGATTCTTTTTGATGGACAAGAATAACTGGTTGGGATTGACCGGTTTGATCAGGTAGTCGGCGATTTTATTTCCGATAGCCTGATTCATGATACTTTCTTCTTCGCTCTTTGTCACCATCACAACCGGGACTGAAGGGTTTGTTTCTTTGATGGAAGAAAGTGTTTCAAGCCCTGTCAAGCCCGGCAGATTTTCGTCTAAGAAGATCATATCAAAATTCTGTTCTTGACAGCATTCGATTGCATCTTGTCCGCTAATGACCGGTACAACTTCATATCCTTTTTCCTGAAGGAAGAGGATATGGGGCTTCAGTAAGTCGATTTCATCATCAGCCCATAAGATTTTCTCTTTTTTTGTCTGCATAGTAGCTATTTTTCTATAATAACGTTCAAAAGTCAGAAAATGTATGAATACGATCAATAAAATGCATCACTCGATTCAATAATATGTTTTTTTTGAATTGATAAAATGGAAAGTATTTTTTTTCTTTTCGCATTGCAATGATCAACTAACCAAGATATATGCATGGTATTGGGATTCGGGTAAGACGGGGCAGAGGGCGAGGTAGCCGGATTGGATTTTGGAGTCGCACAATCGGAGGGGGTATTTTTCTTGCATTTGGAGATGGGTGTTGAATGTACTGTATTTTTTCTTATTGAATGCGATCATGAATTGTCCGGTAGAGGAAGGATGGATCAATCGCTTGCTAATCTGCAATGCGACCAATCCCATGGTATAGCGTAGATTAATTTCAATAAAGGGATGGATGGCAAAAGTGTTCTCTTTGCGATATATCAACATATCGATTCCGAGGTAACCCCGGTATTCGAAACTCAATAAATCGGTTAAGATGGAGGCGACGGTTTTTCGGATTTCTCGAAGATGGGTTACAGGGATAAATGCCGAAAGGTATTTTTCGATACTTCTCGAACTACCCAGCATATTGCCTGTATATGAGCCATTTGAAAGGGTATTGAATACAGCTGATCCTTTGTAATGGATATGGCCTTTTCCATCGGATTCGAATTCCATGGCAAAGTCGCAGACCTTTTCCAATGCAGGTTCTATGCTGATACAGCCTTGTTTGCGGATTGACCCTTTGATCCAACTGGTAGCCGGCAGGTCGAGATGGCGGGAGGGTAGACGGTATAAGCCTCTTCCGGAGCAGGAGAAAGGCGTTTTAAGGATGTAGGGTGGGGAATATTCTGAAGTAAATTGCCGGATCTCATCCTCAGTTGTACAAAAATGCGGGAGCGCGAGTGCTTCGAAATAACCGGGTAGGAATGAGCGGATTTTTGACAGGCATTCGAGGGCTGTTTGCCTTCCTGTCAGGGTTTTGTATGTCTCTTTCCAAGGGGGGATGATGATGTTTTCGTTTGATGAGCGAAGCGTTTCGAAGAAACGGATGCTGTGGGGGGAAAGGCCCCAGGGAGCGGCTTCGAGAGAGAAGACCGTAAGATTGTAAGACCGTAAGATTGTAAGAATTTTATTTTCATCTTCCATTGGCGATGGCGGGCAATTACACGCAATGGGGATAACCGGGGGGCGGATGGTTTCGGGTAAGGACAATAAAAAACGAGGCGTATGGATAGCCTCGTTTATGATGATGTAATCGTTTTCATTTGCATACCATGCCGGCAGGAATGCCAATTCGGACATCAACCGGCAAACGGACGCAGGTGGGGTATAATGGGGTGTGCCTACCCGGATGGCATCTTCGTGTCCGGGATTAAACCAATGGATTTTGTTATTCGAGATTTTCATCGATCGCATCAATTTTCTTTACGATCAATTCCATTTCATTTTTCAACCGTTCGATTTTATTTTCCATCTCTTTCAGCATGGCGCCTCCACCCTTTGACGAAACGTTAAAGAAGCCTACATTGTTTTGGTAAGTCTGCAATTCTTGTTTCAGCCTTTCATACATCCGCATCAATTTGTCGCGTTCATTATGGAGTTTGCCTTTATTCTGTCCGCCGCCCGAAATTTCGGTGAGGGTCGTGCGATACTGTTGTACACGGCGATCGACCTGAGCCACACTTAACCGGTCGTATTGAGTGTCGACTGCTTCACGGAACGCTTTGTATAATTTGTCTTTTTCTTTAAAGGGCACATGTCCTACGGTGTTCCATTCTGCGATCAATAGCCTCAATGCGGTAAGCGCTTCGGCATTGGACATTTTTTTATCAATGGTTTTGATTTTTTCAACCAACATTTGTTTCGTTGCCAGATTGGTCTGTTCTAATGATTTCAATGAACCTGACACCTTGTTTTTCTGTTCAAAGAAAAAATCGCATCCCGTAATAAATTCTTTCCACAACGAATCGGTAAATTTACGTGAAACCGGCCCGATTTTTTTCCATTCATTCTGGATTTGAATCACTTCTTTGGTGGCTTCTTTCCAATCGGTACGTTTTTTTAATTCTTCTACTTTTTCAATCAAAGCATATTTCAATTGATAATTCTTTTCCAATTCCTTCTTTAAGGTCTTATAAAAGCCGCCTTTTTTCTTGAAGTAAAGATCGCATGCAGTACGAAAACGGTCGAAAACTTTGTTGCTGTGTTTTTTGGTAGCAAAACCAATGGTACGCCACTTGTTTTGCAAATCAACCACTTCCTGTGTTTTCTTTTCCCAGTCATTGAATGATTTTAATGATTCGTAATCAATGGCCTCAACAATTTCACACAGTCTTATTTTTTCTTTCAGATTTTCTTCTTCCTTTGTTTTTAGGTTGTCGAAATGCTTACGATGGTTTCGATTGACAACAGCCGATGCTGCTTTGAAGCGCCCCCACAGTTCTTCCCGGATGTCGCGAGCCACCGGGCCGATTTCACGCCATTGTATATAAAGCTTTTGCGACTGATGATAAGCAGAAATGGCATCCGGTTCGTTGGCCAATTTTTCAACGGTTTCGCAAATCGCTGTTTTCATTTCCAAATTCTTTTTAAAATCATAATCACGGAATTGATTATTGATTTTAATCAAATCATAAAATTTTTCGTTTTGTATCTGGTAGCTTCTCCACAAATCTCTGGCATATTCTGCGGGAACCGGATTATGTGCTTTCCATTCTTGTTGAATTTTCTTAAATTCATTGTAACGTTTGTTGAAATCGCCCTGGCTCTCGACCAATGCTTGCAAACGGTCAATCAATTGCAATTTCTTGGTGTAATTCTCTTCTTTCCTGTTTTTTTCTTTTTCAAGAAAAGAGACTTTTTGTTGTTTAAATTGGGCTATCAAGTCATTGAGTTGGGTTGCAAGCTCATCTTCAGGCACTTTGAAATCAGCTTCATTGCCACCTTTTTCAATGAAAATCTTTTTCAGTTCATCATTCTCGGCTTTTGAAATCCGGTAGAATGATTGTTTCAATTTGTCTATTTGTTCGCGGGATGAATGTTCGGTATTTTCGACGAGTTGTTTTAACTCGTCTAAGATTTCCTGTTTATTAATCAGACTGATGGCGCCTACTTCGATGGCTTCCTGCAGGTCTCCGCAAAAATTGTCGGGAGTAGTCGGTAGCTCCTGGAGCAGGGCGGGGTGATCAAGAAGGTTGGATGTGTCATCGAAGAAATCGGTGATTTCGATTATATCTGCCTCGTCAGCTTCGATTACTTCGTCAGCTTCGCTTGCCTCATCAACTTCGATTGCCTCGTCAGCTACGCTTGCCTCGTCAGCCTCGATTGCCTCATCAGCCTCGATTGCCTCATCAGCTTCGATTGCCTCATCAACTTCGATTGCCTCATCAACTTCGATTGCCACTTCAGCTATGCTTGCCTCATCAGCTTCGCTTGCCACTTCAGCTTCGCTTGCTTCGTCAGTTATATCTGTCTCTTCAATTTCACCGGCCTCTTCAACTTCTATTCCGGCAACCATGGAAGTCTCCGTTTCGATTTGTTCCGGAGGATATTCCGGTTCAACTACTTCATTTTCATGAAGGCTGACAGGCGGGTTTATTACTGATTGTTGAGACACATCATCTTCAACAATTTGTTCTATTGTTTCTTCCGGAGAGGTCTCCGTTGACTGAGAGTGATCAGGATGAATGGAGACCAATGGTGATTCGGTTTCATCCATCCGCAAGTTTGCTACATTTTCTTTCATAATTCGATGACATTTGTCGAGGCATTTTTCCTCTGAAACGGCAAAGAAAGTAATTATTTTCGTATTTCTACCATTTTATTTAGAAAAAATAACAAATTAGGTTTTTGATCGGCATTTATTGTGCCAATGACAACCGGATGCTTAATCCGTAATTCGAGTTGGAGGTAGGGAAGGAATTGCTGGAAACCAAAGGCTGATTCGTTTGCAAATCGTAGAAGGCCCTTAATGTAACGGCTTGGCTGAATGCATAATCGGCTGAGAATTGAAAGCTTCGTGTTTTTGCTCCCTGGGTCATCTGCGTATAGCCGTCTTCTATCTTCCTGATTAAGGATTGATTAGTCCGGTTTGACAGGTCGAACCGGATCGTCAGGTCGTTGCTGAAATCCGATTTTTTCTTCAGTTTAAGTATTTTATTAAACTCGGCAAATTTATATCCCAGACTCAAGGTGAAATCATCTTGAAATGTCTCGACAATTTGATATGAAGCCATATTCAGGTTCAAATTCCGGGTTTTCTGAATTTTGGCGCTTAACGTAACATTATTAATAAAGGTGGCATCAATTCCGATTAACGGACTGAATTGTTCGGTAATGCTGACGGATGAAATATCGAATGCCGAACCGGGTAGGGGATTGCCGGTTATCACATCGCGGACAAACCCCATATTATTACCTGCATCTACCCAATTGAGATACGAATTATAGGCTCCAACCGAATACCTGCACGAATATACATGGCTAATTGATACGGATCTAAAGTGTTTTTTGATGAAGGGAAGCTGGATCAGTCCATCATACGTTATCCTCCAGTTTGGAAGCAAATTGGTAATTGAAGGAAAAGCTGTCAGTCCGGATTTATTTGCATTTTTACCTGTATAAGCGGCTAAGAATGCGGGAATCAGTACATCGGTTGAGTTTTCCCGGATGCCTCCAAATCTTTCCGGATTGTAGACGCCAAAGTTCGTTCCTTCCAGAAAGCCGTTGGTAGGGTAGTTCGTGCCGGAATAATTCTTTTCCAAACGTGAAGCGATAATAGCCCGATTTGCCAAAAATTGTTGAAATGGTTTGGATGCATAACCGTTTCTAACATCTCCCGAGCTTGCAAACAGGCTGTTAAGGGCCACGGTGGTCATCATAAAGTTTCCTCCATACGTCGTGGGCATCCCACTATACATAAACCGGATTTCAGTGTCGCGCGAATCGGTGCGGTTGGCGGTGAGGTCAATTTTAAACCCGACTGCCGGTTCGATTGTGGCTGTTGCATTTAAAGTTTTCATATTATTAATCATTGCAGGCAGCATATTTCCGTAAAATTCTTCTTCCTGATTACTTTTTTGAACGAGCATCCATTGATTATTAACCGCTTCTTTTACAAAATTTTCGCTTACTCGACCGAATGCAAAACCCCATCCGGGTGCATTTCCGAAAGGTGTGCCGGCTTGACCCAACCAATCTCCGATCGTCGGAAGAAAACCGGGCAGCCTTGTGCCATCGGTTGCGGAATATTGAATTCGAACGTTTCTAAGCATCATCAGGAAGCGGGCGCTGTATTCAGCTGCTTTATACAGGAAGTTTTCCGTAGGTGGCGGGCCGGGAACGACGGTTAATTTGATTTTTAACGAATTCGTGTCTTGATTGAGGATACGGATCCGGGCAAAGTCGAGCGCTGTAAACCGCACGCGGTAGACAGCGTCACTTGAGTCTACCCGCGCTGTAACACGCAGATTCTTTGAAGCCAACGGGTGTGTGACAATCACTCCGCTGTCAGGGCTTAGTGTGATGGTCTCTTCGTATTTGAGGTTTCGGTTTTGTGTGTTTTGCGGACGGCGGTTGGGAGTTGCTGTTGTTGCGTATTTCTGATTCACGGATTTCAGAAAACTATTCTTGTTATAGAGTGTTTGCAGGATAAAGCCTACATTCCCGCTGAATTGTCTTTGATTGGTGATTGTGTTTCCGATTTGAATATCGGGATCAATATAAGCGCCGCGCTCCCAATTGTATGTTGTATTGAAGGTTGCGGATGCGTTAATCCATTCTAATACAGGAATTTGTTGAAATGAGGGGGCATATGTTATATTGAATTTCTGGTCGTAAACCAAAGGAACTCCCAAATCAGCAATACTTTTTAAAACCTCACTTTTCCATACTGCGTAAGCATCGGGGTTTAATTGTTTGTTGACTTGCCCGTATGGTTCTTCAATGCGCGCCTGGGTATTGGAAGTAAAATCGATTGACAGGTTACTCAACAGGCTCCACCGTATGCTGAAAGCACGATCCCAATAAAATTCCTGTTTAAATGAGGGGTCGATTTTCGTACCGATTCCCCTGCCTATATTTTCTAAATTGCGCAGTTGAATTTCGTAATAATTCCGCATCATGGAAGTCTGGAAACTGATGCTTTGAGGCAAATAATTGATTGATAATTGTTTGATGTAGCGTGTGTACCCGTTATTTTTCTCTAATTGGGAAAATGGCGTGAACGGTTTGAAATAAGGCATATAGGAATAGGCCAGATTTCCCTGGTAACGTTTTGTGGTTTCATATTCGGTTTCCGGATTGTTGCGTTTGTTTTCGCTGAATGCGTAGGAGATTGTAAAATTGTCCGGATCGTAGGGCATTGGATTTTTACTTTTGACGCCCACCTTTACATTGTTGAAAGCCAAACTTTTGACTATGGTTTGGTCTTGCGAAAAACTTTTAATTGAGTCTTTTTCATTTTTTGTTTCAACCATGTCTAAAGCGTTTTTTAACAAGATATCTTGATCTAACGGGTTATATTGGGGGGATGTGGTTTCTTTCGAATAGGCGTAATACAGTGGAAGATTTACATAGGCTTTTTCCGGGAAGAATTTGCCTAACTGTATGTTTGCTGAAATGGCGTATTGGGCATGATCATTCAGATTGCGTTCGTTGACCGACTGGTCTAATCCCCCAAAACCCACGGTTTCGATTCGTCCGCTTGCATTAACCGTACCCAAATCGGAAAGCGCAACAGTCAGATTTCCATTGGCTGCCCATCCGCCCCGCTCGTCGAAATCGGTCAGGCGTAATTCATTGATCCACACTTCTCCGCTCTGGATGTCTTTCGAATTGTTGCGGACACCAATCATAATGGTTTTGACTTCGGCTATACTTGGATTGCCGATCACGCTGATTTTATTTTGTTTATTATCGGGGTCATAGTCCGAAAAAACCGTATTGTAGTTTGCCCCTGCCTGGCCTTCACTTCTGGCGCGATTTCTTTTCGTTTTCAAATCGGTAAGTACTTCGAATCTGAAATCGAGCATATTACTGACCGGCCATACTGCTTCCCTGCCTCTTTCGTCGTCTTTATAGACACCCGGCGGAGTCAATTCCAAAGGCACTTCGTATTCGTAATAGTTGTTTTTATAGTCGGTACCCAATCGCAGGAATACCGAAAAATCACCATTTCGCAAATCGGTTTCGGTATCCGAAATGGATCGTTCGGCATGGACAAACAATTGCATGCGTTTGTAACGGCGCAAATCGTAATTGGTTGTCCGGTAGACAGCTCTGGCATCCTGAGAGCCTAAATAAGACAATTTCATCGATAATGCCTGTTCGTTTTGCTGTACGATTTGTGTTTGACTGGGATCAATCATCCGCGTAACGCCGGGAGGAAGTACAGAGTTGACCGGTTTTTTGTCGCCGTTTTCTTCGATATTGACTGTGGTGACATCTAACCGGCCTCCGGAGGAAACGGTATTCGGAGCGGCTAAGGATTGCGAGTAGATACGCCAGTCGCCGGATTTCAACGAGAATGTTCCGAATCTGAGAATGGTGGTTTCTTTAAACCCCGTCATAAACACCCGCATAAATCGGATCGTCTTAAAATCCTGTATATTACCTATTTTGCGTTCGTACTCTTTTACGGGAATTTTAAAAAGATACCAGTTGATATCACTTTCTGTTCCGTTCATTAATCTTACCTTAACGGTACGTTTATTGACAATATAATTTTGACCTTCTTCCATATCATCCGGACGGAGCGAGACCTTATATTCATAGTATTTTTCATTCTCATTCAGTGTGTTATCCTGATTGATGTCTTCAACGTCGGGTATCATTTTGGCGGAGACATCATAACGTTCGGGCGAGTCTTCCGAGGCTGTCGAATTGCCTTCCGTGCCATTGTAATATTTGTAGCGTTCGAGAATTCCCAATTGAAGATTGTCATAGTCCGAACCCCTGAAATAATGGTATTTATCACCTGAAGGACTAAAGAAAGGCGATAACGCCAACGGGTCGTTTTTCATTTGGTTGATCGTTTCGGTCGAAAGCCTTTGTTCAAGTTCGGCTAAATAATTCGCATAAGCAGGAAATGTCTTTTCATCGTTTTCCGAAAGGCCATTCAAACCGACATCCTGCATTTTTCTTGCACCGGCGGTGTTGTCGAATGCATAGACAGTACTTTGCTGGCGGGGTACGCGTCCCCAGACGGTCGTTTCGACCAAGTCGTCCATGTTAAGCGCATTCGCTTGTACGGGAAGCCCGTTTTCGAAAAATTTCTTTTCATCTTTAAGAATATCTTCTGAGATGTCGCCTAAGTTGAAGTATAAATCGCCCCCTTCAGTTGTTGCGTGGTTATAGATAAACGGATCCATCAGCCAAAATTCGATATACTCGACATTGGAGACCTCAAAATCGCTTTGGTCAATTTTTCGCATCATTCCACCCCATCGTTTTTCAGGATTCATCAGTGTTCCATCGGGATTGATTTGGGTAGCATCCAAGTTATAGGGGCCTCTTTCGTTGGGATAGTATGCCATATTCAGCACAAACTGAGAGCTGTTTTCGTTATATGTCAAATCTTTTTTCGGAAAGAGTTCCGTATAATCCACGGCGCGTACATAGTGGTTGGATAAATCGTCGTCCGACATATAAGTAGGTCGCATGGAAGAGTTTTTTCGCGTAAAAAGCCCGTCAATATAATACCAGGCAAATAATGCCCGGTTTTTCCCGTAGTCGATGTTATTGACTAAGGTTGCTTCCGGGAAACGGGGAAATTCATTTTTGTTATTTTCTTTGTCATCAGGCACACTGGAGAGCGTCCACGGGTAGGGATTCAACAGGTCGAAGCCCCTTTGCGTGTATTCGAAATCGTCGATGTATGAGTATTTTCCGGTATATTTGCTTTCGTAATGTCCTGCAATCAGATGGGCAAATTCGGCATTGAAATTAATGCGGCTGGGTTGTGTCAGTTCCAAGAACGGAATCTTGTCTAACATAGTGGTAAGAAACCGGCTTTCTCCCTTATAACTTATATTTGCGCCCCATAGTGTATTTTTAAGCGATTCATTTCCGAAAGATGTTTTTGTTGTTAGCGGCATTTCCGACAGGTGCATGATGGTGGCGCCCATGATCAAATCTTTTGAAAATTCATAACTCATATCCAGTCCCATCATTGTTTTTCGCTGCATGTTAAAGGTTGAGCGATCTTCCAGAGTAGCTTGAATCGGGGTATTGCTTGCGCTAATGCTTTCGTTTAGAATCTTCACATAACCTGAAATATAATCGACCGTATAGTCGACATTTTCCTGGAGTATAGCGCCTCCTGCCCTGACCACTACGGTGCCGCGTTGCACATTGGTCGCACCTAAACTTATTTCATTTGTCGACGATGCCCTGTATTCGCCCCTAAGGATAAATTTGTTTTTTTCTGCAATTTGCTGTGCGACGGTTTTTGTGGAGTCGTATAATTCCTGAAACACATATTTATCGGCGATCGCATCATCTCCGATCATCTTGCGTAAGTGAGAACCAAAAGGCTCAACCACAGGGAATACTATTTTCCCGTTGGCAGGCTGGATGGTGATATTGTCGATAAAATCAAAAAATCCGTCCGGATGAGGTTCGTTTTTGATATCTAAACGGTCTAAATTCATCACTCTTAACAGGATATTGTTTTCAATCCGACCGTCTTGGATGTAATTAATATACGTGCCTATGGTATCGTTTTTATATAGAATATCCATCCGGAACCTGTCTTTTTGTACGGATAACGCATTCAGTGAATAAACATTTTTCATCATCAAATCCCAAAAGGGCATCGACGGCGACATGCTGGTTCCTTTCAACAGTTTAAGATAAAGACAATCGGTCATTTGATTCGTTTTGTCGGTTGAAAATTCGCCTACCTGATATACAGTGCCATTATAGGTATATTCGTAGGCCACCCCCAAAATTTCGTCGGGCTGTAATTGCTGTTGCAATGAAATATAGCCCAATTGCTTGTTAATAAAGTATTCATTATTGTCCAACCGGCGTGCGCTTTCAACTTTTTCGTAGTCAAGCCCCCCTGACAAAAAACCGTTAAAAACCTGATTGACTTTGCTGATATCGCGTGCATCGCTGTATTCTTCCAATGTTTTATAAAGCGTATTTGCATCGTTATAAGGTGTTTTAATCATGCCTGATGGGGAGAATTGGGAATTGGAGATGTGGTCGTATTCGCCCAGGTCGGTGAATGCGACAATATTACGCGATTGATTGTAATTGCCGCGTTTGTTGGTTATCCATACTTCGATACGGTTAATGATCACACCTGATGCAATATAAGGCATCTTATTCAATGCCTGGTCGTAGTTTTCGCGAAAATAAAAACTGAGGAAAAAATGCCTGCTGTCATCATACTGGTCTATATTGATTTCGAAATCCGTAGTTTGTGCTCCACCTTTCGTAGTGACGGTTCGGCTTTGACCTTCCTGTTGCGCCAAGAGGGCGTTGATCCTCAGTTTGCCGAACTGCAATTCGGTTTTGATCCCAAACAGTGATACGCCGCCCCGTATCAGTGAATTACCTGTGTTCAGCGCCACATTGCCCGCTTCAATGTTTTTGATGATTTCGTCTTCCTCGCCTTGATACCTCAGCCCAAGCCGTGTCGCATCGAAATCGAACGATGCCTGCGTATTATAATTCAAGTTGAAATTCACCTTGGTTCCCACACCGGCTCGCATATTCAGTTGTACATCCGTATCAAAGCTGAAAAATGTACGGTTTCGCGAGCGTTCGGGAAGGGAAGGATTTTTCGTATTTGAATTTTTGAATCCCATCTTGATTTCGCCCGAACCTTGAGAAGTTACGCGGACGCCTCCCGGCCCGAATATTTTATCGGCAGCCTCAATATTGAACTGTAAATCAGACAAATTTATTTTTCCTGATTCGCTGTTATTGAAATTTTCATCATTCATTCGGCGATAAAAGGAACGCATGGATTCTTCAAAACTAAATTCTCTGTATTGTTCGGGGGTTAATGTGAGTGGAGTACCCAATTCCATATCTCCGATTTTGGTACGGACGATATACATGCCTGTCTTTAGATCGTATTCAATCGTTCTTTTGATGTTTTCGGGATCGCGCAATTCGGCCGGCGGGTTTTTCTTTAAGTCTTCGTATTCTTGCGGGACGGTTTTAGATACGGGAAAACGCGAAATGGTATCGTTCAAGACCGTAGTTTGTCCTAAGCCACTGAAATGAAAACAAAATAATGATATTCCCAGCCAAACGATATGTCTGAATCCTTTTCTCACTTGTCTAAAGCATTTTAAGCGCAGTTTTAATGATTTGCTCCACCTTGTTTTCGGACGATCTTTTCAGAATCACCTCGACCGCTTTTTGCGAAGCTGCTTTCTGGAAGCCAAGCATCACCAATGCCGCAATGGCTTCTTCAGCTACTTCCGAACGTTCGGAACGGGTGGTTTGCGATAATTTACCTTCGACCGGTTTAACCTTGTTTTTCAGGTCTATGATAATGCGCAGGGCTGTTTTCGAACCAATGCCTTTGATCATGGTCAGGCTTTTTTCATCGCTCGAAGCAATGATTTGAATTAATTCTGCCGGAGGGACAGACGATAATATCGTACGCGCCGTATTGGGGCCGACACCCGATACGGATGTCAATAAAAGAAACAATTCACGTTCGTCTTTTGTTGCAAATCCATATAGTAGATGGGCGTCTTCTCTGATCACTTCATGGATGTAAACAGTTCCTGCGGATTCGTTCCGGAAAGCGTCGAAAGTGGTCAGCGAAATATGGATTTCATATC